>JAPUKV010000029.1 GCA_027295475.1 Pseudomonadota bacterium | reverse complement strand
AGCGAACTCTCCATTTGCGCGATCATGTCTTTGAGAATCAGGCGGCGTTTCTTCAGCCGGCGAAAGCGAAGCTGATCGACGAGGGGGTCGTGTGAGAGCCGGTCAATTAGATCATCGAGGTCCCGATGACTGATACGCAGCTCTCTGAGCTTTGCGAAATCTTTGAATGATTCAGTATCGACTTTGTCGGTCATACCCGCTGGCGATGATGCGAACTCGGTCTCGTCGACTTCCATACCCTCAATACTAGCTCAGTTGGCGGCGAAAGTTACGCGCTTTTCGGCACCATCCCGAGCCAGTCCCGATCTGCGGGCCCCACGACCAGGAAGTGAGGGTTCAGAACGTCCGATTTGCAGTTATAAGACAATGGTTTACCGTCCAGCATGACAACGGAGCCACCCGCTTGTTCCACCACTGCCTGGGCGGCGGCGGTGTCCCATTCGGAGGTCGGCCCGAGCCGCGGATAGATGTCTGCCGCGCCTTCTGCGACGAGGCAAAACTTGAGCGAGCTGCCCATGGGATGCATTTCGTATGCACCCAGGTTCTCAAGAAATCCATCCAGGCTTGATCCCCCGTGGGATCGGCTGCCGACGACACGCACAGGCTCGGCACTTTTTCCCGCAACGCTGATTTTTACCGGATCTGCGCCGGCACTGCGAAGCTCAGCGCCATACCCGGCACAACCCAGGTAGGTCTTGTTATTTACCGGTATGTGCACGACGCCAAAGACGGGACGGTTTTTTTCGATCAGGGCAATATTGACCGTGAATTCGCCATTTCGGTTAACGAATTCCTTTGTGCCATCCAGCGGATCGACGAGCCAGTACTTCTCCCATTGTGATCGCTCAGCGAATGTTGGCAGGCCGGATTCCTCGGACAGAACGGGTATGTTCGGAGTGAGTACCTGGAGCCCCTGTTCGATGCGACGATTCGATGCCATGTCCGCCTGAGTCAGGGGCGATGAGTCATCCTTTTCTTGTACATCGAAATCGGTCGCGTAAACTTCGAGGATCGCGTCGCCGGCCTCGATGGCCAGCTCAACCACCGGTTCGATGAATTGCCGTAGCTCCATGGAGACCTCTGTCTGTCAGCCGGGCGCGCAGTATAAATCAAAAGATGAATTTTAATCCCAAAACCGCGCTGCAGAACTGCCATACGCTGATGCTCGACATGGACGGCACGGTTTTGGACCTGGCGTTCGATAATTATGTCTGGAAAGAGCTTGTGCCCGAGGAGTACGCGCAGCATGCGGGCATCAGCAAGGACGATGCCCGGGAATTCCTCTTTTCAACGTATCGGAGCATGGAGGGACAGCTCGACTGGTATTGCCTGGATCACTGGAGCGAGAAACTCGGCCTCGATATTCTCGCGATTCATCGCAATGTCGATGAACGTATTGGCTACCTGCCCGGGGCGCGGAGATTCCTCGAAACGGTGTCCAAGCGCGATATTCGCCTGCTACTTGTCACTAACTCCCATCGAGACACGCTGGCCGTCAAGACTGAGGTGACCGGGATTGCCGATTTCTTCGATCACGTCTACACCTCGCACGACGTCGGGTACGCGAAAGAGGATCAATCGTTCTGGCAGGCGTTGCAGGACGCCGAGTCTTTTGACCCTGAGCACACCCTCTTTATCGATGACACTGTCTCGGTTTTGCGCAGCGCACACAGGTTTGGGGTGCAGATGTTGCTAACCGTAACGCGCCCCGATACAACTGCGCCGCTCAAAGATAACAGCGAGTTTGCAGGCGTTGAAGGTGTTGTCGATCTTTTGGCTTAGAAAGGACGCTTCGAACTGCGATGGGCTCTGAAGGCCCTCTCACAGGGGTTTCTTTTCACGTCCGTACGAACGCCCTTTGCCGGGTGGTCTCTTTTTTCCGGATCGCTGGCGTTGTCCGGTGGATCGGCTTTTGCGTGGCCGCTTCGCCGGTTTCTTTAATTCGGGGAGCAGGGCAGGGTCATGTTTTGCGACCGGGATGCTATGGCCGATGAATTCCTCGATGTCCGGCAGGGATATCGCGTAGGTCTCGCAGCCGAAGCTGATTGCGTCACCCGATGCGCCAGCGCGTGCGGTGCGGCCGATGCGGTGAACGTAATCCTCACGGTCCTGGGGCAGGTCGTAGTTGATGACGCATTTCACATCCGGGATGTGCAGGCCGCGAGATGCAACATCGGTACCGATCAATACCTGCAATTCGCCGCTTTGAAAACGCATCAGCATGCTGAGGCGTTTTTTCTGCGGCACGTCCCCCGAGATCGCGCTGGCATCAATGTCGTTTGCCTGCAAATAGTCCTGTACACGTTCGGCTTCTCTTTTCGTATTCACGAACACCATGATGCGGCTGGCGCCCATCTCGCGGATCAGGCCGACGAGTAAGGGCATTTTTTCCGCATTCGACGGAAAGAAGATCGCCTGGCGGACGGTGTCGACCGTTACTTTGTCGGGTTCGATCCTGATCAGTTCCGGTTCGTTCATATGTTCGTAAGCAAGCTCCATGACGCGATGCGAAAGCGTTGCCGAAAAAAGCATGTTGAGCCGCTTCTCCGGCGGCGGGAGGCGGCGAAGAAGGTAGCGAATGTCTTTGATGAATCCGAGGTCGAACATGCGATCCGCTTCATCCAGCACGACGACCTGGACCTCGTTGAGCTTGAATACGCCCTGCTTGAAATAGTCGATGATTCTGCCGGGCGTGCCGATCAGGGCATCCACACCATTCTCGATGTGACGGCGCTGTTTCTCATAATCGGTACCGCCATAGGCGAGCGCGATCGTAAATCCTGTGTGCTTGCCGAGGAGCTCTGCGTCCTTGGCGATCTGCACGGCTAGCTCCCGCGTCGGCGCCAGAATAAAGATCCTGGGCTGCTTTTTATGCCCGGTATCCGCCGGTGTCGATAACAGGCGCTGAAAGGCGGCTATCAGGAATGCGGCGGTCTTGCCCGTGCCGGTTTGCGCCTGGCCGGCCACATCATGCTGCTGGAGCGCGATCGGTAGCGTACTGGCCTGAATAGGCGTGCAGTACTCAAAGCCGGCATCGCGAATACCGGCCAGCGTGCTCTCATGGAGCCCCAGTGCGTCGAATCTGAGCTCGGTCAGATGGTTATCGGCCATGAAATTTTGATCAGAAAATGTGGGTTAAAGGCTTGCAAATTGTCTCGCGAAGGGGTCAAATTGGCACTATATGACGCGACAGCCGTCGCATCTGCCAGACTCGCCACCAGCGAAATCCAAGAGAAGCCGCGATAAAGCTGCGACATAGTGCCTGATTGAGCAGGCAGCGTCATCCATTTTGCAATGTTCGCAAGTACCGGATTTACTGACGAGCAAGGCCAATACCAACCGACCACAATTCAATTGGAGGGTAACGCCGGTGAGCGATAAGATCGTCCACACCAACGATGACAACTTTGAGACAGACGTTCTCAAATCTGACAAAGCCGTCTTGCTCGACTTCTGGGCAGAATGGTGCGGCCCGTGCAAGATGATTGCACCGCTTCTTGACGAGGCAGCCGAGCTGTACGCCGACAGGCTTACGGTCGCCAAATTGAACATCGACGAAAACCCGAATACGCCGGCGAAGTACCAGATTCGCAGTATTCCTACACTGATGTTGTTCAAGGATGGCGCAGTGCAGGCGCAAAAGCTGGGTGCGATGCCGAAAAAAGACCTGACTGATTTTTTGGACACTAATCTGTGAGAGGATACTTGGGCAATTCAACAAGAAGCCGGCCAAAGCAGTCGGCGAAATCAAAGAATCCGGGCGGACAAGCGAACCGTCGCCGGCGGCGAAGACCTAACTACGATGAATATCCCGATGACGACGGGAATCTCGAGGTAATTCCGCTCGAGCAGCTTGAGCAAAGCAAAAACGTCATGAACCTGACGGAGCTCAAGAACCAGCCCCCTGCCGAGCTGGTGGAGCTTGGTGAGTCGCTCGGCCTGGATGACCTTGCGCGGTCGCGCAAACAGGACATCATCTTTGCCATCCTCAAGGCGCACGCCAAGCTTGGAGAGGACATTTACGGTGATGGCGTGTTGGAGATTCTGCAGGACGGCTTCGGCTTCCTGCGTTCCGCCGACAGTTCCTATCTGGCCGGGCCGGACGACATTTATGTCAGCCCCAGCCAGATTCGACGCTTCCATCTTCGGACTGGCGACACAGTCTCGGGCCTGATTCGCCCGCCCAAGGATGGCGAGCGTTACTTTGCGCTCCTCAAGATCGGGCAGATCAATTTCGACGCACCGGAGAACGCCAGGAACAAGGTGCCCTTCGCGGACCTGACGCCGCTTTTTCCGCACGAGCGCCTGAAACTCGAGCAGGGCAATGGCAGTACCGAGGACCTGACGGCCCGGATCATCGATATGGTTGCACCGATCGGCAAAGGACAGCGCGGCCTGATCGTCTCGCCGCCGAAAGCGGGTAAGACCATTCTGCTGCAGAATATCGCATCCGCCATTGTGGCGAATTCACCGGATGTCATACTGATTGTTCTTCTGATCGACGAGCGGCCCGAAGAAGTGACCGAGATGTCGCGCACGGTGCGCGGCGAGGTCGTCTCTTCGACGTTTGACGAGCCGGCAAGCCGCCACGTACAGGTCGCTGAGATGGTCATCGAAAAGGCCAAGCGACTGACGGAGCATAAGAAAGACGTCGTCATTCTTCTTGATTCGATCACGCGGCTCGCACGCGCCTACAACACGGTCGTGCCCTCATCGGGCAAGGTGTTGACTGGCGGAGTCGATGCGAATGCGCTGCACCGGCCGAAACGCTTCTTCGGTGCGGCGAGAAACATCGAAGAAGGCGGCAGCCTGACGATTCTCGCGACTGCACTGGTTGACACCGGGTCCAAAATGGACGAAGTGATTTACGAGGAGTTCAAAGGCACCGGTAATTCGGAAATCCACCTGGATCGCCGTATCTCCGAAAAACGCGTTTTCCCGGCGATCCACATCAACCGATCCGGCACACGCAAGGAAGAGTACCTGACGGAGCCCGAAGAGCTGCAGAAGATGTGGGTGCTCAGAAAAGTCCTGCACCCGATGGATGAGCTCGCGGCGATCGAGTTCCTGCTGTCCAAACTAAAGGACACCAAGACGAATGCGCAGTTCTTCGAGGCGATGAAACGCTGACAGCCCTCCAGATATATCAAGTGGTTACGGCGTGGTCCAACGATGCAGCGGTACCGGGGCGCCCTTTGGAAATTCGTCAGTCTCTTTGTCCAGCTCTATATAGCCATCCGTTCCACTTAAAGAAGCGAAGTCGCCGGATGTATTCGTTGGTACAGGCTGTGCCAGGAGCTTACCGTCGCTACTGCCTGCGAGACGCACCGGCAGGAAGCAGGTCAGGCTGGATTTGACGGTCACGTTTTCCGAGAGCAATGCCGTTTCTCCGCCACGGGGCGGGCGGCCGCTTGCGAGAAACAATGCGGGCAAAATGTATTGCCGGCAGCAGACCAGCGCCGACACCGGGTTGCCGGGCAGTGCGAATACGGCCTGATTTTTTGGGCCGATGCCGAACCACATGGGCAGGCCCGGGCGCTGACTGATCTTGTGAAAAACCAGATCGACTCCGAGGTCCGCCAACACCTCCGGTACGTAATCTGCTTTACCCATCGATACACCGCCGCTGAGAATCATTACGTCCGATTGGACCAGGTGCGCTGCCAGGCTTTGCTCCAACAATTGACGTTCATCGGCAAGGTGAGTGTGCGTACATCGATCAAATCCCTGACCCTGCAACATTGCGATAAGCGCCGGGCCATTGGACAAACGGATCTGGTGGTCTTCGATAGGCTGGCCAGGAGGCACGAGTTCGTTGCCGGTTGATATAACGCTTAGCAAAGGTCGCTGACTCACGCTGACCGTCTCCAGACCGCAGGAGGCGATGATGGCGACGTCCATCGGTGAGATTACTGTGCCTGCAACAAGAACTTCGGCACCATGCCTGTGATCGGAACCCCGTGCATGAATGAACTGGTTTTGCGCAGCTGTGTAATCCGCTTCGACTTCGGCTATGCCGCCTTTGACATCGATGCGTTCCACCGGAATGACGCAGTCGGTGTTTTTCGGCATGACGGCGCCGGTCATGATCTCTATGCAATGGCCGCTGTCTTGCAGAGACTGCACGGGATCACCGGCCACCTGTGTCGCCTGAATAATGAATTGCCGGGCACCGTTTGATAGAGATGTGTAGTCAACCGCAATGCCATCCATCATGACGCGATCAAACGGTGGCTGATCGCGCTCCGC
>JAPUKV010000028.1 GCA_027295475.1 Pseudomonadota bacterium | reverse complement strand
AACAATCCCAGCCCCAGGTGTTTGTCTCTGTTTTTGTCTCTCACGGATACCATTGAATCGAACAACTGAGTCAGCATCTTATCCGGCAGCGGCGGACCCGGATTTGCTACCGTTACGATCACCTCACCAGCGTCGGACGTCAGCGTTATAGCTATCTGATCGCCGGGGGTGCTGAATTCCACGGCATTTTCCGCCAGCTTGTCGAGCATCTGAATAATCAACTCTGGTGCACCTTCGATAGTGCTATCAGCTGACTCCGAACTTAGCGAAAAGTGCCTCTCCGGATAGGCGTCGCCGTAAGCGGCGACGGTTGATGTGAGCGCATCGTGCAGATTGAATCGCTCGAGCTCCGGGTCTTCCATGAGTTCTTCTACCTTGCTTGCTTCACTCATCGCATTCAGGATTTTTCGTAGCCGTTTCGCGCCGTCTTTTGCGCGCGCGGTGTAGCTGGCAGCTTCGTCTGTTAGCGGTTCGTGCTCCAGGTTTTCGAGTGATGAAGTAACTATGGTCAAAGGCGTTCGCAGTTCATGGGACAGCCTGGCCGCCAGAGAACGCAAATACTCGTTGTAGTTGCCGAGCTGTTGCAGGACGCTCGCGAAACTGCGTGAGAGATCACCGATTTCATCGTTTGCATACGCACTCGGGAGGTCTACATGCACTTTGTCCTCGTCAAGCGCAGTTTCGGCCGCGCCGCTAAGGCGCCGAATCCTCAAAGACAGCCAGTTCGAGTAACCAAGAAGCGCGGCTGCCACAGCGAGTGTTGCCAACAGCGTGAAGTTCATCAGTCTCGTTAGTGCCTGGTTGGTCAGGCTGAGAATCGCGTCGGTTCCCTGCTGGAGAATAACGACACCTGTTTGTACATTACCGGACCAGACCGGCTGCGCCACGGCGACGACAGCGCGGCCATCACTGCGACTCCGGAACCAGCTCGTCGTTTGCGCGGCACTCAATGCCCGCGCGATGTAGTTCTGCTGCTCGCGGCCCGAAGGGTGGGGTTCTGCGAGCAGCGCCTCTTCGCCTGGTTCTAATAGCATGTTGTAAGCCATGCGCAGCCAGCGTGAGGAACCTTGTCTTGCCTCCTGGTCCGATCGGAAAAGCGAGATGTCGCCTGCCTGTGCCAGCCGCCATCCGGTCCGGTCAGTCACGATAAGTCGCAGGCCGGGCTGGACGTAATCGGCAACCACGCTCTGGAGGAGCGGAGACGTAGTGACAAATCGCCCCGGCAGCCGGCCGCTAAAGCTCGAGCTGCGAATACCGGGGTTATGCGCGCTTTTTGTGTTTGTAACAACGATACCAAGGTGTGAATCGAGCAGGCGTCGTGGCAGACGCGCTTCGAATCGATAACCGGTTGCGGTGTCCTGCCAGTAGGCGAGAATTCTCGGTTCAGATAATCGCCGACCGTCCGATTGCACGGTGGCTACCAGGGACCCCGGCGCCTCGGCTGCAAATTCAAATAACGAGGTAAGATCAGTTCCATTGCTGGCGACCAGCACGATTCGGTCGGAGAATACGTCTGCTGCGTCGTCGTTGGCGCCGGCATCCGCAGACGCGTAAACGATGTTGTCGTCGCGGACATCAACGAACAGAAAAGCATGCTGTCCGCGAATGCCGAATGCGAAAAAAATCGGTCCATCGACGCCTCGCACCGTTCTCGCTGACTCGGGCGAAATGGTCCAATCGTCGATGTACCCGTCGATCAGGGGAGTTGACGAAAGCGGATGGCCGTATAACTGGTTCTCGCCGAATTGACTGGTGGGTGCGGCTATGGAGAACTCATCGGGAAACTGCGACAGGGAATCGGCGATCGCCAGTGCCGTGCCGGACAGCATATGTTGCTGGCCCACTCGAAGAGCGGATTCGGTTTCGCGAATGAACTGGCAGCCAGCCCACGGCAGTACCAGAGTCAGCAGGCTAACCAACAGCAACTGGCGTCGAAGGTTCATTTAACCGCCTGTTAGCCGCTTATCCAGCGATACCCCATGCCATAAACTGTTTCGATGGCCGCAAAATCCGGATCGATTGCGACAAACTTGCGTCTCACTCTTTTTATATGCGAGGTAATGGTGTTGTCATCGAGTACTGCCTGTGCGGCGTCCATCAATTGCTGCCGGCTTTTGACGTGGCCCGGGTAACGGGCGAGTGCGTGAATCATCCAGAACTCTGTCAGCGTCAGCCCGACCGGCTGGTCTTGCCATCGTACCGTCATACGGTCGACATCCAGTTCGAGATCACCGCGCGTAATGCGACTTTCCGCGCCTTGCGGTTTCTGCATCGCCTCGAGGCGCCGAAACAAGGCGGCGACTCTCGCCATCAGATGGGGCAGGCTGATGTCCTTTGTCAGGTAGTCGTCGGCCCCCAGACGCAGCCCTGAAACAGCATCGAACTCACTGTCCCTTGCCGTGAGAAAAATGATCGGCAAATCGCTGGCACGGCTGCGGAGTTCACGACACAGATCGAAGCCACCCTCGATATCGTCCTTGAGGTTTATGTCGATGACAACGAGGTCCGGCAGTCGGGCTTCGAATGCATCCATTGCGGGTTTGCGGGCGCCGTAGAGATCAACCGAGTAGCCCTCGCGTCGAAAAGCCGCCGCGTAGTTCTCGCGGATGGCGGCTTCGTCTTCAACAATCGCAATTCGTTTTGACACGGTTTGCTCCAATGATGTCGGTCAGCCCTGGAGCCAAAAATGCGCGCGCTTTGTGTTTGGCTGCTACAGGCGCCCTGAAGTCATAATTTGCCACATTATGCCGGTGCATTGCCATGCCAATGCCCGGGCCGCGCCCGATCGCGTTGCTGAACTGTAACCCATGGCGAAAAGGAGTGGGGACATGGAACATCGGGAAGGCGGCGCAACGGAACGCAAGGCGATCAGGAAAAAGGGGCAGTCATCGATCGCGCAAAAAGGCTGGCACCCTGCATTGCCCGCCGGGACTTCCGCAAATCGTATGAGTGAACTCATGAAACGGCATGCGTCATGGCGCTGGATGATGCTCGGCGTGCTGCTTTGCCTGTTGCGACCCGGCCTGGCCAATGCAGTGCCGGAAATCATGTTCGACGACCTGAGGCCCAGCCAGATGCAAAGTGGCAGTCTCCTCTTGCGGATGCAGTCCGGCTATCGCGTAGCCACACGAATGAACACGGATATTGATCTGCAAATCAGCGGGCTGGTTGCGCACGTATCCGTGCAACAGAGATTTCTGAACGATGGCGCGGAATGGGTGGAGGGCATCTATGTCTTTCCGTTGCCCGATGATGCGGCCGTCAATCGCTTGCGCATGCACATCGGCGAGCGAATCATCGAAGGGGAGATTCGCGAAAGAGATAAAGCGAGAAAAGAGTACGAACAGGCAAAGATTCAGGGCAAGAAAGCGAGTCTTGTCGAACAACAGCGAGCAAATCTGTTTACAGCTGCAGTCGCCAATATCGGTCCGGGCGAAGAAGTAACGGTTGAGATCGAGTATCTGCAGAACCTGAAATACGACGAGGGCACATTCAGCCTGCGGTTTCCGCTGACACTGACACCGCGCTTCATACCGGGCGCCCCGTTGCCGGGCCGTAAAGGTTCAGGCTGGTCGCGGGACACGGCGCGTGTGCCGGACGCTTCGCTGATCACGCCGCCTGTCGTCACGAAATCGAACGACCATGAAGTCACGCTGGATGCGAGAATCAATGCAGGCGTGCCTCTGGAAATTGTCGCCAGCCGATACCACCCGATCGACGTGCAACAAGTCGGTGACACCTTCCAGGTGACGCTGATGAATGGCACGGCACCACTCGATCACGATCTCGAGCTTCTCTGGCGGCCCGTTCCGGATAAGGCACCGCGAGCCATGGTCTTCTCTGAAACCCGGAAGGGTGACCCGTACGTCCTGCTGATGTTGCTGCCACCGAACGAGACGATCGCTGACTCTGTCGTCATGCCTCGTGAGCTGATCTTCGTCATCGACACGTCGGGTTCCATGCATGGGACCTCAATCGAGCAGGCGAAAAGGGCGTTACTCCTTGCACTCGATGGCTTGAAGCCGGCTGATCGGTTCAACGTCATTCAGTTCAATTCTGTTACCCGATCGATTTTTCCGCACAGCGTCATGGCAGATCCCGGGTACATACGAACGGCCAAAGCTTATGTGCGCGGTCTCAAGGCCGACGGTGGCACCAACATGCGCCCGGCACTCGAGAAAGCACTACGGAGCGCCGCCAGCGAGACTCACTTGCGACAGATCGTTTTCATGACGGACGGCAGCGTCGGCAATGAGGAGGAGCTTTACACGCTTATCGAGCGAGATCTCGGTCAAGCACGTTTGTTTACCGTGGGCATCGGATCGGCGCCCAACGGCTGGTTTATGCGCAAAGCGGCCGAGGCCGGACGGGGAACATACAGTTATATCAGTGCGCTGCATGAGATAGACGAAAAAATGCAACGGCTGATCCGTAAACTGGAAAAGCCGCAGGTCACAGACATACGGATCCAGTGGCCGGACGGACTCAGCCCAATCAGTTATCCGGAAGCCATTCCCGACCTGTACGCCGGCGAACCGATCGTTGTCAAAGCGCGGCTCGAAAACCAGCCGCGGCCGGGGGATCTCATAAAAATCAGCGGCGATTCCGCGGGCGGAACCTGGGGTAGTGAATTACCGCTTGCCGGGGCAAGCGACAGCCCGGGTGTTGCGGCGCTCTGGGCGCGGGCCCGAATCGAAACACTCCTGGACGAAGAGCGGCGCGGCAGGGATCCGGCCGAAACCAGGACTGCTGTCGTAAAAACGGCACTCGATCATCACCTTGTCAGCAAGTTCACGAGTCTGGTGGCGGTGGATAAGACGCCGCAGCGGCCACTCTCGGCAGGCCTCAACAAAGAGCAGGTTCCGAACCTTCTGCCTTACGGGCAAAGTCAGCAAGCGATATTCGGCTTTCCGGCAACAGCGACCAGTGCCCCGATGCATCGCCTGATCGGTGTTATCAGTTTGCTTGCCGCTTTGCTCTTATTTGCGCTTGTGCGTATTCAGGGAGCGGTTCGTGAACTGCCGGCCGCCGCTTAGGTTTCGAGCGAGCCATATCATCGTGGCCTGTCTGCTTTGCTTTGGATTCTGGCAGTTCGGGCAGGGGGCGTATATTCCCGCCAAGGCCTGGGTCGCGCAGGAACTCATGCAGCGCGCGTGGCGGCGCGCGGAATCCGGCGAGGAACATGCGACGCCGTGGCCCTGGGCCGATACCTGGCCCGTCGCGCGGCTGTCTGCAAAGGGCGGCGATATTGACCTGATCATACTTGAAGGGAGTTCCGGCAGAACATTGGCGTTCGCTCCCGGCCACCTGAGTGCAAGCGTCCTGCCCGGTGAGACCGGTAACAGCATTATCGCCGGACATCGCGATACCCACTTTCAGTTCCTGCAATACGTGAAGAAAGGCGAATCGATAATTCTCGAAACGACAGAAGGCCGTAAGCACCTTTATCAGGTTACCGGTATCGACGTTGTCGATGCCCGTCGCGGTAGCTTGGTTCTGGATACAGAGTCTCCGATGTTGAGTCTCGTCACCTGTTATCCGTTCGCTGCGCCCCAGGTGGGCGGGCCAATGCGCTACGTCGTCACCGCAAAGATGCTTTTCTAATTGATGCTATGGAAAAATAGAAAACAGGGATCGAACTGCTAAAGATAAAGAAAGTAGGGGTCGGACCGCTAATAATTTGGAGTGCCACAAATTCTGAGCGGTCCGACCCCTACTTTTCTTTCTTCGAGCCCTGTTTTCCGGCGATTTTCAGGATCGCGGCAACGCTGATTGCATCGGTAATCTGACCGTTGTTTACCATTTCGAGGGCATGGTCGAGCGACAGCTTTCGAATTTCCAGTTTCTCGGTTTCCTCGAATTCGGGCTCACCTTCGCTCAGGTTTTCGGCCAGGAAAACGAAACCCTCTTCGTCCGTTATCGAGTTACTCGTGTGAAGATGCATGACATTGGTCCACTTCGCTGCGCTGAGCCCGGTTTCCTCCTTCAGCTCACGCTTCGCGGCGTCAAGCGGTTCTTCGTCGCTTGCAGCGCCTCCCATCGGGACCTCCCAGGAGTATGCGCCGAGCGTGTAACGGTCTTGTCCGACCAGCCAGGTATTACCTTCGTCATCCAGCGGAACGATGGCTACGGCTTTATTTTTGAAATGAATATGGCCGTACTGATTTTCGCCGCCGCCCGGATTCACGACGTGATCTTCATACACTGTAATCCACGGGTTGTCGTATACGACTCTTGAGCCGAGTTTCTTCCAGGTCATGAGGTATCACCGTTTGTGATTGCGCGTTGTTGCCTGCTGGGTCATAGTCAATAGTTCTGATGGGGCGTGTCCCCGCGATGCCCTTGCCGGCATCGCCAGTCCAGACATCTTATGGAATCAACACCAGCCAGACTAGTTAAAGGGCCGGTAGGCAGACACTTGGTCCATATGACCGTGCCTACGCTCTTTGGCATCTTCATGATGATGATGCAGGCGTTCGTCGACACTTACTTTATCGGGCGTGTCGGCGACCGGGAACTCGCTGCATTGAGTTTCGCGTTTCCTATTTTGATGATAGTAACCAGCGTCGCAATCGGGCTCGGTGCCGGAACGTCCTCAGTCGTAGCCAGGGCCGTTGGCGCTCATGATCATCGTCGTGCCCGGCGGCTCGCCACCGACAGCCTGATACTGTCCTTTGCCATCACCGCGGTCATATGTGCTGTTGGTCTGGCCACGATAGGCCCATTGTTCAGATTGATGGGGGCACCCGAAGACATGATTCCGTTGATCGCGGGGTACATGACAATTCTTTACTCGGGCGTTCCGTTCGTGGTCGTCGGCATGGTTGGCATGAGCAGCATGCGCGCGACAGGCGACACACGACTGCCCGGCATGCTAATGGTCATCGCGGCGATTGCTAACGTTATTCTCGATCCGATTTTGATCTTCGGGATTGGTCCCATTCCGGCGATGGGGCTTAATGGCGCGGCAACGGCCGCGCTCATGGCTCGCGGCGCGTTGTTCATTGGAGCGGTGTTGCTCATGTATTACCGCCTGGATTTGTTGAGCTTCAATCGACCGCAGCCAACCGAACTCAGGAAATCCTGGGCGGATATCCTTCATGTCGGTCTGCCGGCTGCGGGAACGAACGTGATTATTCCGATCACGATAGGCGTAGTCACTGCAATGATTGCCAGGTACGGGCCGGATGCTGTAGCAGGATTCGGCGTTGCCAGCCGCATAGAGTCGCTAATGCTCGTTGTGTTTTATGCGATGTCAGCAATCATCGGACCGTTTGTCGGGCAGAACATGTCGGCCGGAAAAGCGGATAGAATCTATCTTGCGCTAAGACTCTGCACAGTATTCTGTCTTGGTTTCGGACTACTTATTGCAGTTCTGCTTGCGTTGAGTGGAAACTGGCTACCTTCTATTTTTAGCGATAGCCCGGAAGTGACCAGGGTTGCGGGGCTGTATCTCTGGATCGTGCCAGTCAGTTACGGCACCTATGGCATGGTAATGATAATGAACGCCTCATTTAACGGCATGGGCAAACCCATGCCCGCTGTCATGGTCAGCATTGCCCGAATGACCGTTCTTTATCTTCCCCTCGCATTCGCGGGCGATTATTTGTTCGGGGTTGCAGGAATTTTTGGTGCCTATGCGACCGCCAATATCGTTAGCGGATTCTTTGCTTATGCCTGGGCAAGAAGTTCCGTAAGAGGGCAATGCGATAAACATGCGACTCCGGTGATCATTACTGAATCTGTATAGAACAGCAGTAAATCATGTAAGAAGCCGCTGCCGATAAAAATAGTGCATGCCGATACCACGGCCGGCCATGAAAAGCATGAACGCCAGCCACAGTCCATGGTTGCCCAGGAACTGCAGTGCATACCAGGCGGGCAAGAATATGACAAATGTCGAAATCAGCATGATGTTCCGCATCTCCTTCGCGAGAGTGGCCCCTACGAAAACACCATCGTAAAGATAGGACCAAACGGCGACGAGCGGAGACAGGATAAGCCACGGCAGATAACGCACGGTTGTTTCGCGTATCTCAGAGAGATCGGTCAGTATTGCGATTATCGATGTGCCGGCGAGCGCAAAGAAAATACTGAAGCCGACGGCGACAATCAGCGACCACCGCAGGGCCAGTGCCACGGAGCGCTTCAAAGCCGCCCTGTTCCCTTCACCAACGGCCTTGCCAACGAGGGCTTCTGCAGCGTGCGCAAATCCGTCCAGTGCAAACGCAAGCAGGTACTGCAGGTTCATGAGAATGGCATTCGCAGCCAGGATCAGCCCGCCCAGACGAGCGCCCTGCGCGGTGATGAACGTGAAGGTAAACACCAGTGCCATCGTGCGTACGAACAGATTCCCGTTCACGGCAAAGAAGGCCCCGTATTCGCGAAGCGTAGTCAGCTTCGAAATGATCCAGTGTCCTTCATGCGCTCTCAGTGCCCTGACGACAAAGCCGAGCCCGACTGCGAGGCCTGTAAATTCTGCGACAACCGAGGCGAGAGCTACGCCGTCGACTTTCATGCCGACAAGATTTACGAGGATCAGGTCGAGAACGATATTTGTAATATTGATTGCGAGAACAATGACCAGTGGGACGCGCGCGTTCTGCAGCCCGATAAACCAACCGATCAACGCGAAATTCGCCAGTGTTGCCGGCGCGCTCCAGATACGTATGGAGAAATACTGATCGGCGAAACCGGAAACTTTGGCATCGGCACCGATAAGGCCCAGGGCAATCTTACCGATGGGCACTTGGAGCACAAGCAAAACGGTGGCGATTGCCAGGGCGACGATTAACGCCTGTCCCAGTGCCACCCGGAGCCCGTCAAAGTCGTCGGCGCCAAATCGCTGTGCGGTGATGCCAGTCGTTCCCATTCTCAGGAAATTGACGCCCATGTACAGGAACCCGAAAATGGTCGCGCCAACCGCGACCGCACCCAGGTAAGAGGCATCCTCGAGGTGCCCGGTTACGCCGGTATCGACCATGCCGACTAATGGCACGGAGACATTCGACAGGATCATCGGTGCAGCGATGCGCCAGACGCTTCGGTTGTCTGGCAGGGTGCTGCGTGAATTGAGTTCGGCCAATGTTTCGGGCAATCGCGGCAAAGCGTTGCAGGCGTTAGTAAGGAATGTTCATGCGTCGATACAGGCGCGCAAGGAGCCAGATCGGAGCAATCATTATCAGCTGCATGTCCCGGGCCAGGCCACGAATATCACGACGCGACCCCTTGGCGAGATACAACCCTGTCATGCCGAGTGTGAGTATTGCGATGGAAAACCAGAGCAGGGAGGTGACAGCAGTGCTCAGCAATGCGATCAGTGCGGCGGTCGCGACGACGAAGGGCAGCATGCCGAGCGCCAGCGAAATCGAGATAATGAAATAATAAACCTCTGCGGCCATCAGAAAAGTAACGCTCCAGTTGAGCAGTGGAGAAATTTTCAGGAATGCGTCGGGTATTGGCAATGCCCATAGCAGTCCGACCGTGCCAAATATGAACAGTGGCACGGCGATCCAGTGCAGAACACGGTTTCCCGTCCGGCTATGGTTGTCGTCGTATTCTGCGAGCCAGTGTTCAGTATCCGTCATTTGTGCTCCAGTCGATCGCGGGCCGCTATTCTACCCTCTTTGAATTGTCGGCCGCCGGCGTGCAAAGAGGCCGCGTTGCCCGATTATGATCAATCGGTCACCGCATGGCAGCGGTCTTTGACGGCGATTAAGTCCTGGTTCAGGTTTCGCGTGCTTACATAGCAACCGCATGAGTCGGACTATGCTTTTTGTGCCAGAAACTGTGACCTGCATGCAGGGTCCGGCGCTTGCTACCGGGTACAGTTGTCGCGTTTACTTTGAACAGCATGACCGAGGAACTCATATGGATACCAAACCGCTAAGACTCATCGTTGCAATAGCAGGGCTCACGGCAATGTTGGTGGGTTGCACCACGCTTGACGCCTATACGCAGGAATCCAAGACGAGCAACGCCACCAAAGGAGCAATTATTGGTGCCGTATCGGGTGCGGTCGTTGGTCTGATCTCGGGAGACGATTCAGTCGAACGCCGCAAGCGCGCGCTGATAGGTGCCGGCGTCGGCGCCCTGGCCGGTGGCGCAATTGGTTATTACATGGATCAGCAAGAGGCCAAGCTCCGCGCAGAGCTTGAGGGCACTGGCGTGAGCGTCACGAGAATCGGCGACAACATCACGTTGAACATGCCCGGATATGTGACGTTTGCGACGAACAGCTCGGACCTTAGCCCGGCGTTCTTTGATGTCCTGAATTCGGTTTCAATAGTCCTGGCCGAATTCGATCAGACCATCGTGGAAGTGGCAGGCCATACCGACAGCGACGGTAGCGTCCCATACAACCAGGGATTATCGGAACGCCGTGCGCAGGCGGTGGCACAATTCTTCCGCACACAAGACATTATGGATCAGCGCCTGATCACGATAGGTCAGGGCGAATTGAGTCCGGTGGCGGACAACTCCACGGCCTCAGGCAAACAGACCAACCGCCGCGTCGAGATCACCATGGTGCCTGTCACGGCATAGGCCAGGAGCCTGCGCGGTACAAAATATCCGTAGCGACAAGGAGCCTGAGCGAGAACAGTCTTAGTTAGGGTCGTGTGGGTGTAGGCCACCTTGCCCTGTGCACTCAAGGACAGGTGTTGGACGGTCGGCCGGACAAAATAGCAGCACAGCCGCTCGCGTTGCTGTTGCCTCACTGGGAGAAAAGACAGAGGCCGAATTGTAACCAGCCTGCCGGCGAATTATGCTTACGGTCAGTCAGGGATTTTGCCGAGCCGGAGGCTATCGACCAATGGGTGGTGTGAATTGGGATATGATTGGGGCGCTCGCCGAACTGTTTGGCGCGATTGGTGTGTTCGCTTCTTTGTTCTATCTGGCCGTCCAGTTGAAATTCAACGCGGCAGAAACCCGCGACGCAACGATTCAATCCATCATGGAACTGGCGATCAATTTCCGGACTGAGTCGTACAAGGGCGAATTGGCCGAGATCCGGATGAAAGCCAACAGCGACGAAGCCCTGACGCCGCTGGAGTCGGTTAAGTTTGAAGGCTACCTGTCCGCGTTGTTCGAACTCACCGAGCTGGTGTTCGTGCAGCATCGGAAAGGAAAGCTAGACCCGGAGTATTTCGATGCCTGGGAGTTGCGCACCAAGGCGGTAATGTCCGTTCCCCGTATTCAACAATTCTGGTCAAAAACGAAAACGGGCTACCGCCGCAGTTTTGTCGAATATATTGACGGGCCAATGAATGGCCACTAAGCGAAGACCAGCAGGGATTTCGCCTGAGTCTTGGCCTCATCCAGGCTCGTGGTCTGCGAAGACAGCAGGCTTTCCAGGAAACGTACGGTTAGGAAATTCTGAATGTGGATCTTTACCCGGGCCTTGACGATCGGGGGACTGACCGGCTTGCTGATGTAATCCACCGCGCCAGCCAGCAGCCCCCGCTCTTCATTTTCCGAATCGTCCATGCTGGTCACAAAAATTACCGGGATATCGCGGGTTTCCTCGCTTGCTTTCAGCGCCTCGCACACAGCCAGGCCATCCATGTCCGGCATCACCATGTCCAGCAAGATGAGATCCGGCGACTGGCTCTTGGCGAGAGCCAGCGCTTGCTTGCCGTCGGTCGCCGCGCTTAGCGCATAATCCTCGGCCAGAATGTTCGAGAGTATGCGGATATTGGGCGGCTCGTCGTCAACGATTAACAGGCGGCTCTTGCTACTGGTTGCTATGGGCATTTTCCTGTGTCCGAATTCTTTTTGTTGGTCTGGTCCATTATACTGATCCTGGCGACATCAAAGATATAACAACGAGGTCAACGTGTTGCTGTGCCCGATGTACAAACATGCTGCACGCCTGCGTGTCTACTGGCCGCCTCCAAGCAACAGGCAGAGCGCCAAGTTCAGCCGGCTGACCACGATACTCCTTGCGGTGGTCGGTATTAACTGCCTCCAGCTGACCTAGGCATGCGACAGTCCGATCCCCGGATTCCGCTGCCGAATAACCGCCGATTGCTTTGCTGGCACGATTTCAGGCGACGACTAGCGCACCCGCTATAATATTGATGTGGTTTATTACACTTAATAAGCAGGCCACGATATGAAGACCTCGATCAATACTCAGATTTGTACGACGTTAGCCGGCCTGCTGTCAGTAATGGCGCTGATCCCGGCAAACGCGCAGAACCTGGAACTGACGGAGGCCGAACAAGCCTGGATCTCAGACCACCCCGTTATCCGGGTTCACAACGAGACGGACTGGCCCCCTTTCAACTTTAACGTCGACGGGCAAGCAACCGGATTTTCAATCGACTACATCAATCTCCTGGCAGACGAGATCGGACTGGAAGTTGATTTTGTCAGCGGCCCCACCTGGCAGCAGTTCATCGACATGATGCGCTCTGGCGACCTGGACGTAATGCTCAATATCGTCGAGACGCCTGCCCGCAGGGAATTTCTCCTATACACGGATCCGTATTCCATCACATCACCAGTGCTGGCAGTCCAGGAGCAGGCGCCCGACGTCGGTTCAATGGGCAATCTGGTCGGCAAAACACTCTG
>JAPUKV010000027.1 GCA_027295475.1 Pseudomonadota bacterium | reverse complement strand
TAACGATTAATCCAGACGCCGACATTGATCACTGCCGCCACCAACAGCAATGACCACCAGTTACGCTTGCCGATTGCTGCGATGATATTTGCGTCCGTCAAGCGTAACTGGTGGTCATTGCTGGTGGTGGCGGCAGTGATCAATGTCGGCGTCTGGATTAATCGTTATCTCATGATAGTGCCCGCTCGACTGGAAAATCACACGCCATTCTCCTCGCCGTCAGAGTTGCTATTGGTCGCCGGCCTTGTTGCCGGGTTCCTGATGATATTTCTCCTGCTCTTCAAGGTTTTCCCAATGATTTCGACCTGGGAAATGCGGGATGCGGCCGGTGAAGAGGGCCCTGCCTATTGATTTCGCCCGTCAGGGCTCCTCGCAGTTTCTGCTAACTGTGCTGTCGCCCGTCACGACCGGCACCAAAGATGCCATGTTGTTGGAGCCCCTCCAGACGGGCCATTCAAGACTTGGCACTGAGGTATAATAATCGGTTCGAGGAAGTAAGAGTCGGCCAGACAACCGCCGGGTCGCCTTGCGGGGCGATTGCGGAGGAAAGTCCGGGCTCCATCGGGCAGGGCGCCAGGTAACGCCTGGAGGGCGAGAGCCCATGGAAAGTGCCACAGAAAACATACCGCCTAAGCGCGCATTGCGCGCCGGCAAGGGTGAAATGGTGCGGTAAGAGCGCACCGCGCGGCTGGTAACATGCCGCGGCAGGGTAAACCCCGCCTGGAGCAAGACCAAATAGGGGAGTGCGCAGACTTATGTCTGCACCGCCGGCCCCGAGCGGACTCCCGGGTAGGTTGCTAGAGGCGATCGGTGACGGTCGTCCCAGATGAATGGTTGTCCACGACAGAACCCGGCTTATTGCCGGCTCTTGCTTTCTCACCTTTTCGGGGTCCCGTCCCCACAGCTTCCTTTCCTGCACAAGACCGTGCTGCGCAAATAGTCAGCGCAGGCCGAAAGCAGGCCGCGCGAACGGCGAAAAATCCAATGCTGTCGCGGACTGGCGACATATATATAAATACAGATCGAGAAAATAGCCTTAAGTGACTGATTTATAGTTCCAATTGAGCGCCACAATTTGCCCGAATTCAGCCACGAAATAGTCTCTAAGTCCCTGTACAACAAGAATTATTTGGACCTCTGTGTTGACGATGCCGGATCGCGCGAATATAGTGTCGAAAAGTGGAAAAAAGTGGGAGAAGATGGGCTGGAGCATTCCTCATGGCTCAGGGGCTCATCAAAAATACCATGTTTCGTGGGGCCACCAAAATCACATTGGACGCCAAAGGGCGCCTGGCTATTCCGACCCGATATCGGGAGCGGCTGGCTGCGCGTTGCGACGGGCAACTGGTTGCCACGGTCGACCGGGATCACTGCCTGCTCATCTATCCATTACCGGACTGGGAGGAGATCGAGCGAAAACTTATACGCCTGCCAAGTCTCCACAAGCTGGCCCGGCAAATGCAGAGAATCATGGTCGGCTACGCGACCGAAGTCGATATCGATGGGCATGGACGCATTTTGCTGTCACAGGAACTACGCGATTTCGCCGGACTCGATCGACAGGCAATTCTGATCGGCCAGGGGAATAAGTTTGAGCTCTGGGACGAAGAACGCTGGAACGGGAAACGGGATGAGTGGCTTGCTACTGACGATGACGGGGACTTGCCGCCCGACCTTGAGTCACTCTCGCTGTAGATAAATGCGGGCGGGCGGTGAAGAACCACGGGCATGTACCGGTCCTCAAAGGACCGGTTCTTGAAGGATTAAACATCCGGCCGGACGGTTGCTACGTGGATGGAACGTTTGGCCGTGGGGGACATTGCAGTGCGATAGCTGAAATTCTGGGGCCGGAGGGCCGATTGATTGCGCTTGACCGTGATCCGGAGGCTATAGCTGCAGCGGCGCAAGCACTGACGGATGACCCGCGGTTCGAAATTGTAAGGGGTGAAATTGCGGAACTTAAGAAAATTACGCTGGACAGGAACCTGCTCGGAAAAGTGGACGGTTTGCTACTCGATCTGGGGGTCTCATCACCACAACTGGATCAAGCGGGGAGAGGCTTCAGTTTTATGCGGGGAGGACCCCTGGACATGCGAATGGACCCGCAATCAGGGATCAGCGCAGCCGAATGGCTCGCCGATGTGGATGAAAAAACGTTGAAAACTGTACTCATCAAATATGCTGATGAAAAGTTCGCCGGCCCGATTGCGCGGGCAATCGTTGCGGCAAGATCGAACGAAGCAATCGTACGGACCGAACAATTGGCTGAAATCGTCGCGGCAGCAACTCCTCGTCATAAGCGCCGTAAACATCCTGCGACGAAAACGTTTCTGGCCATTCGCATCCAGATTAACGACGAACTAAAGCAACTCGAAGCCGCGCTGGCAGCTTCTGTGGATCTGTTACGCACGGGTGGACGCCTTTGTGTAATCAGTTTTCATTCGGTCGAAGACCGGATCGTCAAGCGATTCATGCGGAACGCATCGAGAGAACCCGAACAATATCGCGGCTTGCCGTCCATACCAGCGGAGTGCATGCCCCCGTTCAAACTAATCGGCAAAGCGATCAGCGCGACTGCCGAAGAAATTGCGGCGAATGTTCGCGCACGCAGCGCACGCCTCAGAATTGCGGAGCGCTTGTGATGGAAATAAGCAGCGGACGACAGCCATTTCTCCTGATAGCGGTGTTCGTAGCGGTTTGCGCTCTGTCAGCATTGGCCCTGATCTATACAAAACACGATTCCCGCAAGTTGTTTATCGAACTTGAAAACCTGACGACCGAACGCGACGAACTGAACATCGAATGGGGTCAGCTCCAAATCGAACAGAGTACGTGGGCAACCCATGCACGAATTGAGCGCCTTGCAGTCGAAGAAATGTCACTCGTACGCCCGCAATCCGGGGAGATTTACGTAATCGAGCGATAATGAACCGAGCAGCAGAAACCAAACAACAGACTGCGCGGCGATTCGTCGGCAGAGTCGCCATAGTGCTTGCATTCTTCGTGCTGGCTGCGTCGTCGCTGGTTGCGCGTGCCGTCTACCTGCAGGTCGTTGATAAGGACTTTCTGAACCGGCAGGCGGATACGCGACATCTGCGCACGGAAAAAATCTCTGCACATCGAGGTTCGATCACCGATCGCAATGGTGAACCGTTGGCCATCAGCACACCGGTCGACAGCGTCTGGGTGAATCCGAAGGAACTCGCCTCGGCAGTGGACAGCGTGCCGAAACTTGCAGCTGCGCTGAATTTCGATGCGCAATTACTGATGCGTCGCATAACGCGGAGTATGGACAAGAAATTTCTTTATCTTAAGCGCCACCTGAGGCCTGACGAGGCACATCGGGTGATGGCTTTAAAGCTGCCGGGTGTCAACGTACTACGTGAGTACCGCCGTTACTATCCCGCCGGGGAGGTAGCTGGCCACCTTGTTGGTTTTACGAGTGTCGATGATGATGGCCAGGAGGGGCTTGAGCTTGCGTTTAACCACTGGCTGGGCGGTGAGTCGGGCGCCAAGCGCGTGTTGAAAGACCGCCTCGGCCGGCCCGTTGAAAATGTCGAGAGCATTCGGCCGGCGCGTCATGGCAAGGATCTGGCCTCCAGTATCGACTTGCGCCTCCAATACCTCGCATACCGGACGCTCAAAGCGGCGATTCAGCAGCACCATGCGGATTCGGGGTCTATTGTAGTTCTCGACGTGCTCACGGGTGAGGTCCTGGCGATGGTCAACCAGCCTACCTACAACCCGAATGACAGGGCGCAGTTCTCGGCAGAGCGATACCGCAACCGGGCAATAACCGACATTTTCGAACCCGGGTCCAGCATCAAACCACTGATCCTTGCGGCTGCCCTTGAAAGCGGCCGATACCGACCGAGCAGCTACGTCGATACCTCTCCCGGTTACATCATGGTCGGGCCGAAGAAAATCGAAGACCGCCGAAACCTGGGAAGAATCAGTCTGACGACAGTTCTTTCACGTTCGAGCAACGTCGGCGCAAGCAAAATTGCATTGTCGCTGGAGCCTGACCAGTTATGGGGGACGATGACGAGTTTCGGTCTCGGCTCCCTGACATCCTCAGGTTTTCCGGGTGAGTCAGCCGGACTCCTGACGCATTACAGTCATTGGCAACAGATCAGTCGGGCAACACTTGCCTATGGCTATGGCGTGTCCGTAACGCCATTGCAACTCGCGCAAGCTTTCGCAGCGCTTGGCAATGACGGTCGGCTCCGGCCCGTATCCCTCGTCAAACTGGATCAGCCAAATGTGGGTGAACAAATCATCAGTGATGACACAGCCAAAGCTGTCCGACGCATGATGGAGGAAGTCGTACGTCCGGGTGGCACTGGCATGAAGGCAAGCGTAACGGGATATCGCGTTGCCGGGAAAACAGGAACGTCCTGGAAATATGCGGCTGGCGGATACTCGGAACACAAGTACATTTCTATTTTTGCCGGCCTGGCACCTGCCAGCAGTCCGCGATTAGCTATAGTTGTAGTCATCGATGAGCCCGGCGGCGACCTGTATTACGGCAGTGATGTTGCGGCGCCCGTCTTCGCCGATGTCATGGCTGAATCTCTGCGACTGCTCGCTGTCCCGCCGGACGCGTTGCCCACACTCGATGCCGGCAGTGTCATGCAGGCAATGAGTCAATGAACATGCCGGCTGAAGCCCTGAAGCCGCACAACACCCTGAAAGAGCTGCTTGAGGGTATTGCCGATGCACCAGACGTCGCGATCACGGGCATCTCGAGTGACAGCAAGAAGCTGTCACCCGGTAATGTGTTCTTCGCGCTGGTCGGAGAAACCGGTCATGGGCTGGACTATGTCGACGAAGCGCTCGCAGCAGGTGCCGAGGCCGTTGTCTGGGACTCGAGTGCCGATGTTGTTGTGCCGGACAATGCCGGCGTGCCCTTGATACCGGTCGCCGGCTTGACGACGCATATCGGCGAAATCGCAAACCGCTTTTTCGATGCACCATCCATGAACATGAAAGTTGTCGGCGTCACCGGTACCAACGGCAAGACAACCGTTTCATTCCTCGTCGCTGAGTGCATGCAACTGCTGGGTAACACTTGCGGATACCTCGGAACGCTGGGTTTTGGCATAGGGGAGCTTGATACGGACAGCGATATGACGACACCAGCGTGCATCGACCTGCATGAAAAACTGGCGGCATTCCGTGACGCCGGCGCTGGTCATGCTGCGATCGAAGTGTCGTCACACGCACTGCAGCAGGATCGAGTCAATGGCGTCCATTTCGATTGCGCAATGTTTACGAACTTGAGCCGGGATCACATCGACTACCACGGTAGTATGCGGGCGTATGGCGAGACCAAAGCGAGGCTCATCCTCGACAAAGATGTTGCACACCGGATAGTCAGTCTCGATACCGAATTCGGCCAGGAGCTCGCCGAGCGATGCGGCAGAGATGTCGTCACCGTGTCGACACGATTTGACCGAATTGCCAACGGGCGTCCGTTCGTATTCGTTCGTTCGGTTGTTGCAACAGCAGGGGGCTCGAATGTCGCTGTCAACAGTTCATGGGGCGATTTCGAGTTTCAATTGCCGTTGCCAGGAGATTTCAATGTTGCTAATGCAATTGGCGTATTGGCGCTTCTCCTGAGCTGGGAAATCCCGGTCGCCGATGCTTGTGATGTTCTAAGCAAAGTCACCGCGCCACCCGGCCGAATGCAGCGGGTCGCAGACTCACATGCGCCCACCGTCTATGTCGATTACGCACATACGCCTGCCGGGCTTGAGGCAGCATTGCGTTCGCTACGTGCGCATTGCGGGAAATCGCTCTGGTGCGTGTTTGGTTGCGGAGGCGACCGTGATCGCGGCAAACGGCCGTTGATGGGCAAAGTAGCGGCAAGACTCGCCGACCGCCTCGTCATTACGAACGATAATCCCCGCTCGGAATTACCCGGCAACATCATCGCCGACGTCCTGCAGGGCGTTGGCGAGAAAACTGGCGCGATCGCTATCGAGGACCGGGCCACTGCGATCGCATATGCCATTCACGAAGCGGCTGACGACGACGTCGTGCTGATTGCCGGAAAAGGGCACGAAAACTATCAACTTATCGGCGATCAACGCCTTTCATTCTCGGACTTCGACGCGGCGCTAGCGAATGTTTTCGCTCGCCGGAGCCGCAGCGCCCGGCGGCAGTGATGGAGGGCAGCTTGATAGCGGCAGCAAAAATCATGAACGGTACGCTACACGGAAGCGACCGTAACTTTGCCGGCGTCAGCATCGATACGCGGACGCTTGGTCCCGGCGAGCTGTTCTTTGCGCTAGCCGGACCAAACTACGATGGCAGTGAATTCGTCTCGCAGGCGGCCGAGAAGAGCGCCGCCGCAGCCGTGCTGCCAGCAGCGACCGACGTTGATCTGCCGCACATCACGGTAGATGACACGCGGCTTGCGTTGGGCATGCTGGCCGCGGCCCGGCGCAAACGAATGCCTGCGAAGGTCATCGGCATTACCGGCAGCAACGGTAAGACGACACTCAGGGAAATGATCGCGAGTTGCCTCTCGCTATCGGCCGCAACGCTGGCAACACGCGGCAATCTCAACAACGAGATTGGCCTGCCGCTGACGTTGCTGAGCCTCTCTCAAGAACATCGCTACGCGGTCATCGAAATGGGCGCGAACCATCCGGGAGAGATCGCCTACCTGACATCCCTGGCGGAACCGGAAGTCGTCGCTATTACCAATGTGGCACCCGCACACCTCGAGGGATTCGGAGACCTCGACGGCGTCGCCCGCGCCAAGGGAGAAATACTTGGGGGGCAGGTTGCGCCGGTCTTCGCAGTGCTGAATGCAGACGATTCCTATTTCTCCTACTGGAGCTCGCTGCTACCGGACGACAGGGTCATCAGTTTCGGAATTGAAGCCGACGCATCCGTCTTTGCCACGGATATCCAGGCGCACGGCGACGAGATGACATTCAGCCTGCACATTCACCAGGAAGAGATTCCGATCAGATTGCCGCTTGCAGGCCTGCATAACGTCAAGAACGCCTGTGCTGCGGCAGCCGTACTTCACGGGCTCGGAATAGACAGCAAACAAATCCGGCAGGGCCTTGAAGCCGTGCAAGCGCTCTCGGGAAGGCTGCACCCGGTCGAAGGCATTACGGGCCTGACTGTTTACGACGATAGCTATAACGCGAACCCGCAGAGCGTCATCGCGGCAGCCGAGTTTCTGGTCGCACAGTCTGGTCAGAAATGGCTCGTGCTTGGCGACATGGGCGAGCTGGGCGAGGACGAAGTATTGCTGCACAAGGCAGTCGGCCGGGCGGCGAGGCGCCTCGGCATTGATCGGCTCCTGGCAACCGGCGTTTTATCACAAAACACGGTGAAGACTTTCGGCAGCGGCGGACAGTGGTACGAGGACCTCGATGGCTTGATTGAAGAGATACAACGTTCGGCAACCGAAGACACAAACATATTGATTAAAGGATCAAGGTTCATGCAAATGGAGCGTGTGGTCGAGGCCTTGATCAACGCGCCGCCGATGAGACGCAAGGCCTGACCATGCTGCTATATCTCACCGAATACCTCACGAAGTTCGAATCCGGGTTCAACGTCTTCAGCTACCTGACCTTACGCGCAATCCTTGGTGCCCTGACAGCCCTGATCCTGTCATTCGTTATCGGCCCGCGGATGATTGCAAAGCTCAGCCTTAGTCAGGTTGGGCAGCCGGTTCGCGAACTGGGGCCGTCGAGCCACCTGCCGAAGGCCGGCACACCGACGATGGGTGGTGCATTGATATTGACGGCGATCGTCGTCAGCACGGTGCTTTGGGCAAATCTCGAGAACCGCTTTATCTGGATTGTATTGTTTGTGACGCTTGCGTTCGGCGTGATCGGTTATGTCGACGACTACAAGAAGCTCGTGTTGCAGGATCCCGCCGGACTGTCTGCGGGCAAAAAATTGTTCTGGCAGTCGATCGCAGCAATCATTGCAGCAGTTTCACTTTACCTGCTGGCTGTCGACCCGGTCAGTACGTCGCTTCTGATCCCTTATTTCAAAGACCTGGCGTTACCGCTTGGCATGTTACAAATCGCCGTCACTTATTTGTTTATCGTTGGTTTTAGCAATGCCGTTAATCTGACTGACGGTCTTGACGGCCTGGCAATCATGCCGACAGTGCTGGTTGGTGGAGCGCTTGGCGTTTTTGCCTATGTCACTGGCAACGTGAACTTCTCGGAATATCTCAGCATCCCCTATGTTGCCGGCGCGGGCGAAATCCTCGTGTTCTGTTCGGCGCTTGCCGGGGCAGGCCTGGGATTCCTGTGGTTCAACACATACCCGGCACAGGTGTTCATGGGCGACATCGGCGCCCTGTCCCTCGGGGCCGCACTCGGCATTGTTGCGGTCATAGTCCGGCAGGAAATCGTGCTGGCAATCATGGGTGGTGTTTTCGTCGTCGAAACGGTGTCCGTCATTATTCAGGTCGCTTCATTCAAGCTGACCGGCCGCCGTGTCTTTCGAATGGCGCCGTTGCACCACCACTTCGAACTGAAAGGCTGGGCGGAGCCAAAGGTCATCGTCCGCTTTTGGATTATAACGGTCATTCTTGTCCTGATTGGCCTGGCGAGTCTGAAGATCCGATGATCGCGGCGAAGAAGAAAAAGCGAAGCTACAGAAAGCCTGCTGCGGCGAAGGTCGAAAACCTTGTGCTCGGTCTGGGCGTCACCGGCTTGTCTGTCGCAAGGTATTTGCAGCGAAATGGGGTCAATGCCAGATTTGTCGACAGCCGAAGCGAGCCCCCGGGCCTTGATGAGCTAAACGATCTAGCACCGGACGCCGAGGTCATTCTCGGCGCTAGCAGAGATGCTGCGCTCGAGAATATCAACCGGATCGTAGTATCTCCCGGCATTGCCGACTCGGAGCCGCTCCTCATAGCGGCGCGCGCAGCCGGCATAGAAATCGTGTCTGATATCGAATTGTTCGCGCGCGAGGCACGCGCAGCAATTGTCGCGGTCACTGGCTCGAACGGCAAGAGCACGGTGACGACACTGTTGTCACTGATGTGTGATGCTGCGGGACAAACAGCGCTGGCCGGCGCAAATCTAGGTGAACCGGCGCTCGATCTGCTGGAGTACGATAAGCCCGATTTCTATGTGCTCGAACTTTCGAGTTTTCAGCTCCAACGCACACAGAAGCTGCCGGCGAAAGTCGCGGTGTTGCTGAATATCACGGCGGATCATCTCGATTGGCACGAGAGTGAGAAAAGCTATCGCAAGGCGAAGTACCGGATTTTCAAAAACGCCGACGCTGCGGTAATCAATCGCGCCGACCCCGATATTGCCAAACATGTCGGCAAAGAGACCGTGGTCGTAAGTTTCGGCCTGGACGCGCCTGAGGAAGGACACTACGGGCTGCTCGAGGAAGACGGCATTGAGTTTCTCGCCCGTGGACAGCAGCTGCTCCTTGCGACATCCGAACTGGCGCTGGTCGGTCGGCACAATCAATTGAATGCGCTTGCCGCGCTTGCCGCCGGAGATCTCATGGGACTCGCGCTGTCTGCGATGCTGCAGGTACTTCCGGAATTTCCGGGATTACCGCATCGCATGCAACTGGTCGCATGCAAAGGCGGTGTGAACTACATCAATGATTCGAAAGCGACCAATATCGGCGCAGCAGTTGCCTCAATCGAATCGATCGACGGCATCATCGTGCTCATCGCGGGTGGCGAGGCAAAAGGCGGCGATTTCAATCATCTGTCGGTAGCGCTCACCGACAGGCTTAGAGCGGCGATTCTGATCGGCAGCGATGCCGACAAGATTGCACAGGCGCTGGAGGATCAGGCGCCGGTGCATATCGTAAACGACATCAATGAAGCGGTAGAGCATGCGGCCAGTTTCGCCCAGTCCGGCGACACAGTCCTGCTAGCGCCGGCCTGTGCCAGCTTTGATCAATTTCCGAATTTTCAGGTTCGCGGCGACGCTTTCGGCGAAGCAGTTCTGAGTTTACCGAGATGAGTATCTCGAGCGCCACAATACCGTTTCCGGCTCGCCTGAAGACGCCCTTGCAGATAGATCCGGTTCTGCTGTCGATCGGGCTTACTTTGTTGATCGGCGGTCTGCTCATTCTGGCGTCGGCATCGATATCGGTCTCGGATAACGCAGTTGGTGATCCGTTCTACTACGTTCAGCGCCAGGCAATCGCTGCGCTAATCGGCGGCGCTGCTGCGTTCCTTTGTCTTTTCATACCGATGAGTGTATGGCGAAACCTCGGGCCATTGCTGCTGCTGATCGGTTTGGCGTTGCTTCTCGTGGTTCTTATTCCGGGCGTCGGCCACGCGGTCAACGGCAGTACACGCTGGCTCAGGGTCGGTGTCATAAACATCCAGGTATCGGAACCGGCACGGCTTTGCCTGCTGTTGTATATCGCCGGCTATCTCGTTAGACAGAACAGGTCTCTGCGGGAACAGTTCGTCGGCTTCCTGCGGCCGATGCTGCTCCTGAGCATCGCTTGCGGGCTCCTGCTGGCGGAACCTGACTTTGGTGCCGCGATCGTACTCCTCGCGACGGCGCTGGCGATGCTCTTCGTTGCCGGCGCACGCGTTCGTGATTTTCTGCTGTTTTTCAGTACAACGATAATTGCGATGGCGGCGCTGGCGGTAACATCCCCTTATCGCCTCGAACGCCTGACTGCATTCCTGGATCCATGGTCTGATCCGTTCAATTCCGGATTCCAGTTGACTCAGTCGCTTATCGCGATCGGCCGCGGTGAGTGGTTTGGTGTCGGCCTTGGCGCCAGTGTTCAAAAGTTGTTTTATTTGCCCGAAGCGCACACAGATTTCGTGTTCGCCGTGTTCGCGGAAGAATTCGGTCTCTTGGGTTCGTTGTTGCTCATCGGTTTGTTCCTTGGCCTCCTCTGGCGGATTTTCAAACTGGCCATGCGCGCTGCGAACGCCGCAAGGTTTTTCGAAGCGTATCTGACGGTGGGCCTGGGTACGTGGCTTGGCCTTCAGGCGTTTATCAACGTCGGTGTCAACATGGGATTGTTGCCAACAAAAGGCCTGACTTTGCCGATGATCAGTTATGGCCGAAGCAGCCTGATTATCGCGATGATCAGCATAGGACTCTTGCTGCGTGTGCATCACGAGCTTGTCACGGATGCCCGTCCGGTCAATCGCAAACGCAAGTCATCGGGGGCAAAACGATGAGCGGCCGACCGATTCTTGTGATGGCAGGCGGAACGGGTGGCCACGTGTACCCGGCGCTCGCCGTTGCCAGGGCGTTGCAGCAGCAGTCACACGAAGTTGTCTGGCTTGGTACTCATCGCGGACTCGAATCCAGGGTCGGGCCCGCCAACAACATCGAAATGGAATGGATCAGCGTCGCCGGACTCCGGGGAAAGGGCGGAATGGCCTTGCTGCTGGCGCCGTTCCGACTCATTTGGGCGCTTGCTCAGGCCGTTCGAATCATGGCCCGGCATCGGCCGGCTGCTGTTCTCGGTCTGGGCGGTTTCGTGAGTGGTCCCGGCGGTCTGGCAGCCTGGCTGACGCGGCGACCGCTCGTAATCCACGAACAGAATGCTGTCGCAGGCTTAACAAATCGTCTTCTGGCGCGTCTTGCCCGGGTTGTGCTGCAAGCCTTCCCGGGCAGTTTTCCCGCCAACATAAAAACCCAGACTGTTGGCAATCCGGTGCGCACCGATATTGCGGCACTGGCAGAACCGGCGATGCGCTTCAGTGCGCGCAAAGGCCCTTTGCGCCTGTTGGTGCTCGGCGGCAGCCAGGGCGCTCTGACGCTGAATAAAGTTGTGCCGGCTGCACTCGCAAGGCTACCGGAGGAATTACGACCGGTCGTACGACACCAGGCCGGCAGCCTGACCATTGAAGCGGCACGTGAGGCATACAGACAGGCAGCGCTCGACGTGGAGTTGCTGCCCTATATCGAGGATATGGCCGAAGCCTACGCATGGGCGGATCTGGTCGTCTGCCGGGCCGGCGCGCTGACTGTCGCTGAGCTGTCGGCAGCCGGCCTCGGCGCTATTTTCGTACCGTATCCGACAGCCGTCGATGACCATCAGACCGCTAACGCGAGGTCGATGGCAGCAGCAGGTGCTGCGGCAATCATGGCGGACAAGGATCTGAACGATGAATCGCTCGCCGGTTTGCTACGGGACTGGCTGAGCAGCCGGGATGAGTTGCAGGCGCGCGCCCTGAAGGCGCGGGCCCTAGCAAAGCCGGATGCGTTGCAGCGCATTACCGATATCTGCCTCGAACTCGCGGGAGCACGCGCATGATCCAGCGGATGCGACGAATTAGCCGCGTGCACTTCGTCGGCATAGGTGGTTCCGGAATGTCCGGGATCGCCGAGGTCATGCTGAGCCTCGGTTATCAGGTGCAGGGTTCAGACCTGAAAAACAACGCATCAACCCTGCGACTCAAAAACCTTGGTGCCACCATATTCATCGGGCACGACGAAAAGAACATCCGCGATGCCGATGCTGTCGTCGTGTCGAGTGCCGTCAATGAAAGCAACCCGGAAGTCGTGGCAGCACGTGAACAGCTCATGCCGGTCGTGCAGCGGGCCGAGATGCTGGCCGAACTCATGCGCTTTCGCTATTCGATCGCCGTGGCCGGCACACATGGAAAGACGACGACCACCAGCCTTGTCGCAAGCATTCTTGCCGAGGGCGGCCTCGACCCGACGTTTGTGATTGGTGGCCGCCTGAAAAGTGCTGACAGTAATGCGCGACTCGGTCAGGGCGAATACCTCGTGGCTGAAGCCGACGAAAGCGACGCCAGCTTTGTGCATTTGAAGCCGATGCTTGCAATTGTGACCAACATCGACGCTGACCACATGTCTACCTATGACGGTGACCTGCAAAAACTACGCAACGGCTTTATCGAGTTTCTGCACAACCTGCCGTTCTACGGTCTCGCTATTCTCTGCACCGATGATCCCGGCATAAATGAATTGCTCGGTCAGGTTGGCAGGTCAACGGTTACCTATGGCATTGATAGTGACGCGGATATACGTGCGGAAAACATCGAATTCTCGGAAGGTCTGAGCCGTTTCCGGGTGGTGCGACGCAACGAAAAAGAGTCGCTGGACGTCAGCCTGCGATTACCCGGTTTGCACAACGTCCGCAACGCGCTTGCTGCAATCGCTGTCGCCGAAGAGCTACAGATTGGTGACGAGGCTGTCGTCACGGCGCTCGAAAACTTTGAAGGAATCGAACGCCGTTTCCAAAGTCACGGAGAGATTGAAACCGCAAATGGCCGCGTATTGCTCATTGACGACTATGGGCATCACCCAACCGAAATTGCAGCAACATTGGAGGCTGCGCGCGCTGGCTGGCCCGGCAAGCGTGTTGTGCTTGCCTTCCAGCCACACCGATATTCGCGGACGCGCGACCTGCTGGACGATTTTGCCGCGGTCCTGTCTGAGGCCGATGTGCTCATCCTTCTCGAAGTGTATGCGGCGGGAGAGGATCCGATTGCAGGTGCGGACGGCAGGGCAATCGCTCGTGCCGTACGGAGTCGTGGCGCTGTGGAACCCGTATTTGTCGAAGAACTCGATGGTCTCGCCACGGTGCTCGAAAGTGTACTTGCTGACGGCGACCTGGTGTTGACGATGGGTGCCGGAGACATCGGCGCACTTGCGCCTCAGTTGCCGAAACTGCTCTGCAAGAAGCCATCACTAAAGGTGCACTCATGATGGCGGCCGAAAAGAGCCCATCGGTGACTGGAGACCTGCTCCGTGATGAACCCATGAGTCGGCATACCTCATGGCAAGTCGGCGGGCCGGCAGAATATTTCTTCAAGCCGGCGAACATTGACGACCTGGCAATATTCCTTCGCGAGCTCGATTCAGAAGTGCCTGTGTTCTGGTTTGGCCTCGGCAGTAATCTGCTGGTGCGCGACGGTGGCCTGCCGGGTGTCGTCATTTCGGTTGCGGGCGTTCTGAGCCATATTGAACGGACTGGCCCGTACGAGGTTACGGTGGGTGCCGGCTGTCCCTGCACCCAGCTCGCGCGGCAATGCATTCGCTGGGGCCTCGGTCCGGCCGAGTTCTTTGCGGGTATCCCGGGAACACTCGGTGGTGCGCTTGCGATGAACGCCGGCGCGCACGGCGGGGAGACCTGGGAGCGCATCAAGTCCATCAAGACAATCGACCGCCAGGGCGAAATCCGCGAGCGTCTGCCAGCAGATTACAAAGTTGCTTATCGCAGCGTCAGAGGGCCCGACAACGAGTGGTTCCTTGAAGCGGTCCTGACATTCGATCCGGCGGCAGAAGCCAGTATGGAAACGCTGAAGGAGATGCTCGATCGTCGCAAGGCAACTCAACCGCTCGGGTTGCCGAGCTGCGGTTCGGTGTTCAGAAACCCGCCGGGCGATTACGCCGCCAGGTTAATCGAGGAGTCGGGGCTGAAGGGATACCGCATCGGCGGTGCCGAAGTATCGGACAAGCACGCCAATTTCATTATCAACAGCGATCATGCCTGCGCTGCCGATGTCGAGCGACTGATAAATTTCGTACAGCAGACTGTTGCCGACCAATACGGCGTCGAACTGGTCCACGAAGTTCGCATTGTCGGGAACCCAGCGTCGTGAGCGAAGAATATCGCATCGTTGTCAGTAGTGCCGCCGACTTTGGCAGGGTCGCCGTCATGTTCGGCGGTTTTTCGTCAGAGCGGGAAGTGTCTTTGGATACCGGCAATGCCGTACTCGCCGCGCTTCAATCGCGTGGTGTTGAGGCGCAAGCCTGGGATCCCGCTGCGAGAAGCATGCACGACTTCGACGAAGCCGGTTTTGATCGCGTCTGGATAGCTTTGCACGGAACGGGGGGTGAAGACGGCGCCATTCAGGGTGCATTGCAATGGCTCAACACTCCTTACACGGGAAGCGGCGTCATGGCGTCGGCGCTCGCAATGGATAAGATCCGCAGCAAGCGCCTTTTCAAAGAGGCGGGCATTGCGACGCCGGATTTCCTGATCATTGAGCAGAGAGCCGATGCAGTACTGGCGGCAGAAGAGTTTGGCTATCCACTCATATTGAAGCCGTCGAATCAGGGATCCAGCGTTGGCATGACCAAAGTATTTGAATCCGGCGAATTAGGCGCTGCCACGGATCTGGCGCTTGGTTTCTCCGGTCCAGCTCTGGCGGAGCGATGCATCCTCGGCGACGAAATGACTGTTGCCGTTCTTCAGGGCGAGGCGCTGCCGAGTATCTGCATCGAAACGCCACGTGTTTTTTATGATTATCGCGCGAAATACGAAGCAGACAGCACTGAATACCGGTGTCCGGGTACCGACGACCCTGCGCTGGAGGCTGTGTACGCGAAGCTCGCCATTGCCGCATTCGACGTGCTGGGCTGCTCGGGCTGGGGCCGTGTCGATTTCATGACCTGCAGTGACGGTGAACCACAGGTACTCGAGGTAAACACCGTGCCGGGCATGACCAGCCACAGCCTTGTGCCGATGGCGGCAAAAACTGCCGGCATCGATTTTGCCGAGCTTGGTTGGCGAATTCTGGAAACCAGTATCTCGCACCAGTCGGAACTGGCTCACATCGAGGCAGCGGCCAATGACGCGTAAACAGGCAATGAGACGTAAGCCGCAGCGGGCAGAAAGGGTCCGGCTGCCGAAGATCCCGTTGGCCAAAGTAATGACTCCGCTCATTGCGATAGGAATTATTTTTCTGAGCTACGAGTTGAGTGCCACGTTGCTCGACCGGCCAATCCGTTCGATAACGATTGAAGGTTCGTTTCAGCGCGTGAGTGCACTGCAAATTGAAGAAGCGATATCTGGCGCTCTCAGTGACGGCTTCCTGAGTGCAAATCTGCCCGAGATTCAGCGGTTGATTGTCACGCTGCCCTGGATTGATCAGGCGAACGTTGTCAGACGTTGGCCCAGCCGGCTCGAAATCAGTGTGATCGAACAGGTTCCCGCCGCGTGCTGGGGCGAGCGCGGACTCCTTAACACTCGTGGTGAGCTTTTCGTAACCGATGCACGCCACATTCCCGCCGAGCTGCCACGGCTGAGCGGTCCACCAAACCGGTCCGCCGAAATTGCCAGGCGCTACCTGGCGATTCGTGAGCAGCTGATTCCGCTCGGGCTGGACCTGCGTCGTGTTCACATGGATGCGCGTGGCGCATGGGAGATGACATTGCAAAACGGTGTCGATATCAGATTTGGCAGGCGGGAAATCGTACAGCGCACGGAGCTGTTTCTGGACGTAGTCGCAACCATTATTACAAGCCGTGCAGCGGACATCGACTACATCGACATGCGTTACAGCAACGGTTTCACGATTGGCTGGAAAAGCGGGTCTGGAAAACCTGCAGAGAATCGCGTCAATAAGAAGCCAAAAATGATGGCATCGCGAGGCACTGAGTAGTGTCGAAAAAAATCGATAAAAACCTCATCGTTGGGCTGGATATCGGCACATCCAAGGTCGTTGCGATCGTTGGTGACCTGAGTGAAGACGGTAATATCGAAGTGGTGGGTATCGGCACGCATCCATCCCGCGGACTAAAGAAAGGCGTCGTCGTCAACATCGAGTCCACGGTTCATTCGATCCAACGGGCGGTCGAGGAAGCCGAACTGATGGCAGGTTGCGATATTCGCTCTGTGCATACGGGTATTGCGGGCAGTCACGTGCGGAGCCTGAACTCTCACGGCATCGTGGCTATCCGCGATAAGGAAGTCAGCTTCGGCGACGTTGACAGAGTCATCGATGCGGCGCGCGCAGTTGCCATACCGGCCGACCAGAAGATTTTGCATATCCTGCCGCAAGAATTCGTGATCGATAACCAGGAAGGCATTCGCGAGCCGATCGGCATGTCGGGCGTTCGTCTGGAAGCCAAAGTACATATGGTTACCGGCGCGGAAAGCGCTGCGCAAAATATCGTCAAGTGCATACAGCGCTGCGGCCTCGAAGTCGACGACATCGTACTCCAACAACTCGCCTCGAGTTATGCGGTGCTGACTGACGACGAAAAGGAACTGGGCGCCTGTCTCGTCGACATAGGCGGCGGGACGACGGACCTTGCCGTATTCCTTGGCGGGGCGATTCAGCACACGGCGGTCATTCCGATAGCAGGTGATCAGGTAACGAACGATATCGCCGTGTCCATGCGGACGCCGACACAGTATGCCGAGGAAATCAAAATCAAATATGCCTGCGCCTTATCACAACTCGCTAACCCGGATGAAACGATCGAGGTCCCCAGTGTTGGTGACCGTCCGCCCAGGAGGCTGGCGCGGCAGACCCTCGCAGAAATTGTGGAACCGCGCTTTGAAGAGCTATTCGGCCTGATTCGAGATGAATTAAGACGAAGCGGCTTCGAAGAACTTATCGCTGCGGGCGTCATTATTACCGGTGGCAGCGCCAAGATGGAAGGTGCAGTTGAGCTTGCTGAAGAAGTCTTCCATATGCCCGTGCGGCTCGGTGCACCGCAGTACGTCAACGGGCTCATGGACGTCGTAAGAAACCCTATACACGCAACGGGCGTGGGATTGCTTCTCTACGGTTTTGAAAGCATCGTGCGGCGAAACCAGCGCGGTACACGGGGCGCTGGTAGCGTCGCCGACCGGTGGGGAAAGGTGAAATCCTGGTTTCAGGGCCAGTATTGATTTGACAGACGTAACGACAGAGATTTTTGAGTGTTTGAAGAAAAGCGAAGTAAACGAGTGAGCAGGTTTTTAAACGAAAAATTCCTTAGCGGAGGGAACTAAAATGTTTGAATTGATGGATGCGCACAGCCAGAGCGCAGTGATAAAAGTGATTGGTGTCGGCGGCGGCGGCGGTAACGCCGTCGCTCACATGGTCAATGCAGGTATCGAGGGTGTCGATTTCATTTGTGCGAATACCGACGCGCAGGCACTGAACAGTGCGCGCGTGCGCACGGCGCTTCAGATCGGCTGCAACATCACGAAAGGACTCGGTGCCGGAGCCGACCCCGATATCGGGCGTCAGGCGGCAATGGAAGACCGCGACCGGATCCAGGAGGTCATCGAGGGTGCCGACATGCTCTTCATAACCACCGGCATGGGTGGCGGCACCGGCAGCGGGGCGACGCCGGTTGTCGCACAGGTTGCAAAGGAACTCGGCATTCTGACAGTTGCTATCGTGACGAAGCCATTCGTTATGGAGGGCCGCAAACGCATGACGGTCGCTGAGCACGGCATCGCCGAACTCGGCAAGTATGTCGATTCCCTCATTACGATTCCGAACGAGAAGCTCCTGACCGTTCTTGGCGGCGAGACAACTCTATTGGATGCCTTCAGGTCGGCGAATCAGGTTCTGCAGGGAGCGGTTCAGGGTATCGCAGAACTGATCACCTGCCCGGGGCTGATCAACGTCGATTTTGCCGACGTTCGCACGGTTATGGCGGAAATGGGTATGGCCATGATGGGATCCGGCTCGTCGTCGGGAGAAGATCGCGCACGCGAGGCCGCTGAAGCGGCGATCTCCAGTCCGCTTCTTGAGGATATCAACCTGGCCGGCGCCAATGGCATCCTCGTCAATGTCACGGCGGGGACGGATCTCTCCATCGGCGAATTCCAGGAAGTCGGCAATACGATCAAGGAATTCTCGTCGGACAATGCGACAATCGTCATGGGCACCGTTATCGATCCGAACATGACCGACATGATTCGGGTAACCGTGGTGGCAACCGGTCTGGGTCAGCAGTCCGCGCAGGCCGAGTCACCAATGCGCGTCGTGCGCCAGCAGGCTGCTGCCGTCGAACCAAACTATCAGGTTCTCGACAAGCCAACTGTGCAGCGTAAACGGGCAGTCGGTGACGGTCTGGACGAAGCCGGCTTGCAGGAAGAGCTGTTGGATATTCCAGCGTTCCTGAGGCGCCAGGCTGACTGACACCAGAAAACGACGATGTCATACGCTCACTCGGTGTAATCGTCGTTTCTCCGCTCGGCCGGCCCGGGGGGTTTTTCCGTCGGAAACCTCTGGGCCGGCTGCTCCTGGACATGCCGCTCGCCCGGGAAACAATACCGCCGTAGCTCCGCTCCTTCAGGGTGCGTAATTCAGGCCGCATTTACGTTGCTGATATTTGATGAAATTTCCGGCAATGTGATACCCTCTCGCGCTAATCTGTGTGAAACAATTGCCGTAAACCTTTAAATCTCGGTGGTTGCGCAACAGTGGCCGACGTCACAATGTCGGTTTTTTTGGGGCATCGATCTTTTTTTGAGTGTCAGTGGCCTGTCAATGACGGGCTGCGACGAGTGTCAGGCGCGAACAGGCGGCCGGCAGCCAATACCCGGGACCTTGTGGCTATGCTGCGACAACGCACAATAAAAACGGCGATTCGTGCTACTGGCGTCGGGCTGCATACCGGCAAAAAAGTCTATATGACCCTGCGCCCGGCAGCCGTAAATGCCGGAATTACGTTCCGCCGCGTAGATCTCGACAAACCGGTCGATATCAAAGCCGACCCGAGACTGGTCGGCGAGACGATGTTGGGTACAACGCTGATAAAAGACGGCGTCAAGGTCGCGACGGTTGAGCACCTGATGTCTGCTCTGGCCGGACTGGGGATTGATAATCTGACGGTCGATCTATCGGCACCCGAAGTACCAATAATGGATGGCAGCGCTGCACCCTTCGTTTTTCTCCTGCAGTCGGCGGGCATTGAAGAACAGCAAGCGGCGAAGCGGTTTATTCGCATCAAGAAAAAGATCCGGGTCGAGGACGGCGAGAAATGGGCGCAACTGACGCCGTTCAACGGCTTCAAAGTCAATTTCGAGATTTCCTTCAATCACCCTGTTTTCAACAAACTTAGCCGGGACGCCTCGATCGATTTTTCATCGACTTCTTATTTGAAAGAAGTCAGCCGTGCAAGAACGTTTTGTTTTCTCCGGGACGTCGAGACTCTGCGTGAGCACAACCTGACGCTGGGCGGCAGCATGGATAACGCAATCGTGCTGGATGACTACCGGATTCTGAATGAAGACGGACTGCGCTATTCGAACGAGTTCGTCATTCACAAGATTCTGGACGCAATTGGCGACATCTATCTGCTGGGGCACAGCCTGGTTGGTGAATTCTCAGGACACAAGTCCGGACATGAACTCAATAACAAGTTGTTGCGTGTTCTTCTGGATGATGCGACGGCATGGGAAGAGGTGACCTTCAAGGATTCCCGCAAAGCGCCGATTTCGTACGCAGCACCTGCGTACGCGTAAATAGATTCGCCCGTCCGGTAGGGCTCTTTGCATTTATTGGCACCCATAATCGCCCGTCAGGACGGGCTCCTACGATGCGTTTATTAGCACCTGTTGGAGCCCGTCCTGACGGGCGAATCAATAAATGTCAGCCCGCATCGATCAGAAAGCGGCTGAGCGCTTGCAGGCGGACTGGGCTCCTACGAAACACCTAGCTGCTGCCTGTCGACGGAGATACCTTCACTTTGCAGCTGCTGACGTCGGCACCCGTCAATCGGGCGGCTTCAATCAGCTGATCGCTTTCGAAACGGAGCCGCGCGGCCCAGGATGACGAACTGCAGATCAGCACCAGTTCCCCATTTTCGCGCAGATTGGCCGCGAGTAAATGCGCTTGCGCGTCGTCCGGCAAAAGCGCTCTCAGTGCGGTGGTCAAATTGTCCATATTTTGAGCACGTTGGACAATTTTCTCCAAGGCCCCGCCGGAGCCCGTTTTTAGCAGTTTTTCGAGGCGAATTATTGACATAGAAGTGTGACGGAGTTGGCGATTTTTGGGCTTCCAGGTGACCAGAATCAAGGTTCCGGGCACCTGATCTTGTAATGGAATGCTGCATTATGCATATTTACGAAATCGATAAGGGCATACCCGCCGAAAGACGGGGACGCAAAACCACCGATCTAAGGGAATTGTTCCTAAGATAGCGGGGCTACCGAAGTGACCATTGAGCGTGGGCCGACAACAACGAGAGGGCGCCAGCCGTGGCAGCTCGTCTGCGAGTCAACTGGTTGCATATCAAGGACTAATAACTCGAAAAACACGCCATCGGGGCGCACGTGATGAATGTAGTCATATTCGGCAAGGGGTTCGGGAGACCCCGGCAGCTTAACCTGTCTGGCAGGTCAGTCGCTGTCCTCGCCGTCCTGGTTGCCGGCGCGCTTTGCTCCACCGCCTTTGTCGGTGGCTACTGGTATTCGGCGCAAACGGGCTCCGGCGTGAGTATGACCGAGGTCAGGAACCTGACCGGAGAACTCGCCTTGCAACGCGAGGCAATCACCACCACGCGGCAGCAAACAGAGGATACCCTTGACGCGCTCGCCATTCGGATCGGGCAGATGCATGCCCGCATCATCCGCCTCGATGCGCTTGGCAGGCGGCTCACCGGAATGGCCGGCCTTAAGGATGGTGAATTTGATTTCGACTCGGATCCGGCATTCGGTGGACCGGAAGAGCCGTATGCCACCGGCTCAGCCATTGCGATACCTGAGGTGCTAGCAGCCATGCAAGGCCTCGACAGCCAGCTCGATGACCGCGAAGTGCAGCTGGGCGTTCTGGAGAGCGTCCTCATGAATAAGAACCTCAGCGACAGAGTCTATCCGAAAGGGCGGCCCGTTCTGTCCGGCTGGATGTCCTCCTATTTCGGACGACGTACGGATCCTTTCACCGGAAAACCCGCCAATCACAAGGGCGTTGATTTTGCCGGCAAATTGGGCGCGGAAATTATCGCCGTGGCAGATGGCGTCGTGACCTGGTCATCGTCACGATACGGCTTCGGCAAGCTCATCGAGATCAACCATGGCAATGGCTACTCGACGCGCTATGCGCATAACTCGGAAAACCTGGTTTCTGTCGGCCAGGAGGTTAGAAAAGGCCAGACTGTGGCCCTGATGGGCGACAGCGGCCGCGCCACGGGGCCTAACCTGCACTTCGAAGTGCTCCATCGTGGCCATCGAGTCAACCCGGTGAAATTCATTCGCCAGGGCGCGAACTAGACGCTTCACCGCTGCTGTAGAAGCGGCTGCAGCGCTCTCGCGCATCCTGCGCGCCTTGTCTTTTCCTTTATCGGCCACACATTGCTTGCCTGATTATCCCTATCACTGCATGTGGCGAGAAACGGAGTGTTCATTGGTGCATTATTTGCGCCAGTCCGTAAAATAGCGGGCTTTGTGGCTTCACTCAGATCGTCCGTGCCAGGAGCCGTAGGTGGCAAACTTTCTAACCCGAATCTTTGGCAGCCGGAACCAACGGCTGCTTCGGCAATATTCCAAAATCGTCGACAAGATCAATGTGCTCGAACAGGGCATCCAGAGTCTTGACGACCATCAATTGCGAGCCAGGACGGAGGAATTTCGCAAGCGATTTGCAGACGGTGAGGGCCTCGACGAGCTACTTCCGGAAGCGTTCGCGGTAGCCAGAGAAGCATCGCTGCGCAGCCTCGGCCTGAGGCCATTCGATGTGCAGCTCATCGGCGGCATGGTATTGCACGATGGCAATATCGCCGAAATGCGTACCGGCGAGGGTAAGACCCTGGTGGCGACACTGCCCGCCTACCTGAACGCGATCAGTGGACAGGGCGTCCACATTGTGACCGTCAACGAATATCTGGCGCAACGCGACGCGGACTGGATGGGACCTGTTTACGAGTTCTTGGGCCTCACGGTCGGCGTATCGAAGAGCGGTCAGACACCGGACGAGAAACGCGACGCTTACAATGCCGACATTACTTATGCGACCAATAACGAACTTGGCTTCGACTACCTGCGGGACAATCTCGCGTTTTCTCTTGAAGCCAAATCTCAGCGCGAATTGAATTTTGCAATCGTCGATGAAGTGGACTCGATTCTGATCGACGAGGCCCGGACGCCGTTGATCATCTCGGGGCCCACCGAGGAAAGCACTGACCTCTATCAAAAGATCAACAAACTGATTCCCAAGCTTGCTGAACAAAAGGAGGAAGACGGCCCGGGCGATTACTCAAAGGACGAGAAGGCGAAGCAGGTTCACATTACAGAAGACGGCCATCAGAATGTAGAGGACCTGATGACGAGCGCCGGGCTTTTGGAAGAAGACGAGAGTTTGTACGACGCCGCAAATATCCGGCTGGTCCATCACCTTAACGCTGCACTGCGCGCACACGTGATGTTCAAGAAAGACGTCGACTATATTGTCAAAGACAGCGAGATCGTCATCGTCGATGAATTTACGGGCCGCACCATGGTGGGCCGCCGCTGGTCCGACGGCCTGCACCAGGCCGTGGAGGCGAAAGAAGGCGTTGCAATCAAGCAGGAAAACCAAACCGTTGCGTCCATCACATTTCAGAACTATTTCAGGCTCTATGACAACCTGTCCGGGATGACCGGCACAGCGGATACCGAGGCTTTTGAGTTTCAGAGCATCTATGGTCTCGAGGTCATCGTGATTCCGACGCACATGCCGATGGTTCGCGATGAAATGCCGGACCTCGTGTATCTGACTGAGGCCGACAAGTTCGAGGCAATCATCGAAGACATCAAGGACTGCCGTGATCGCAGACAACCGGTATTGGTCGGTACAACTTCAATTGAAACATCCGAAAAATTGTCTTCTTTCCTGAAAAAAAAGAGCGTCAAGCATGAGGTACTGAACGCCAAACAACATGAGCGTGAAGCCATCGTCGTGCAACATGCGGGGCGCCCGGGCGCCGTGACTATAGCCACCAACATGGCGGGCCGCGGTACCGACATCGTGTTGGGCGGCAATCTGGACGCCGAGTTTGCAGCATCCGCCGATGGCGCCGATAAGGATGCCATCCGGGCTGACTGGGACAAACGCCACGCGACCGTGCTGGAGGCGGGCGGCCTGCATATCATTGGTACGGAGAGGCACGAGTCACGCCGTATCGACAATCAGCTCAGGGGACGCTCTGGCAGGCAGGGTGACGCAGGATCCAGTCGATTCTATCTGTCCATGGAAGACAGTCTGATGCGTATCTTCGGCGACCCGGCACGTACCAAATCGCTTTTGGCCAGGGCCGGCATGCGTGAGGGTGAAGCGATAGAAAGTAAACTGCTGACCCGCCAGATCGAGAGGGCACAGCGCAAAGTGGAGTCCCATAACTTCGACATCCGCAAGAACCTGCTCGAATATGACGACGTCGCCAACGACCAGCGAAAAGTCGTTTATCATCAGCGGTCCGAGCTCATGGCCGCGGACGAGATTGCCGATTCGGTGACTGCAATTCGTGCGGAAGTGGTTGAATTGATCGTTGACCAGTACATTCCGCCTGGCAGTCTGGAGGAGCAATGGAATCCGGACGGGGTAAGCCATGCGATCGAGCATGACTTTGCCGTGCGTCTGCCGGTGAGCCAGTGGCTGAAGGACGACACGAAGCTCAATGAAGACGGAATTCGCGAACGGTGTGTGAACGAATTACAGAAAAACTATGACGCGAAAGTGAAGGGGATTGGCGAAGACAGGATGCATCACGTCGAGAAAGAAGTGATGTTGATGCAACTCGACAATCACTGGAAGGAACACCTCGCGGCCATGGATTACCTTAGACAGGGAATTCACTTGCGAGGGTATGCGCAAAAAAACCCGAAGCAGGAATATAAGCGCGAAGCATTCGAGATGTTTGGTGTAATGCTGGATCAGGTCAAGCATGACACGATCAGTATTCTTTCAAGGGTCAGAATCCAGAGTCAGGAAGACGTCGAGAGAATGGAGGCGCAGCGTCGCGCGGTGCAGGCCATGGAATTTCAGCATGCGGAGGCGTCGGCACTCGGACAACAGCAGCAGGCCGGTGCCGCGGGTGGTGGGGCGGCAGCAGCTGCGACGGCCTCACACATGCCGTTCGTCAGGAGTGAGCGAAAGGTGGGCCGCAACGAGCCCTGCCCGTGTGGATCCGGCAAGAAGTACAAGCAGTGTCACGGCAGACTTTCTTAGCCCGGAATGGAAAGATTCGTATTCGGGTTGTTGCAGGCATCCTGCGTGACGATAACGGTCGCGTGCTGATCGCCGAACGGATCGGAGATCAAGCATTCGCCGGCCTGTGGGAATTCCCCGGCGGCAAAATAAAGGATGGCGAGGAGAGCTTGTCGGCGCTCAAGCGAGAGATAGACGAAGAGCTGGGTATAGAGATTCTCCAGCCGACCTTATTCATGAGCCTTGACCATGATTATCCCGACAGGTCGGTGGCCATCGATTTCTATCTGATCAATGACTGGTCGAATACGCCCGAAGGCAGGGATGGGCAGGCGTTAAGGTGGGTCAGTCCGGATGCGCTTGAGGAGAATTACCTGTTGCCGGCGGATGGTCCGGTGATTCGGGCATTGCGTGAGCTATAACAGTAAACGCCCGTCAGGCAGGTGAATGCAGCTCCAACAGGTCAACAAATGCTAATCTGGAAGCCCACGTCGTGTCCGGTTTGTTCGGCACGGCTGCTGATACTTGACCACTCCAGAAATCGCACCGTAAAGCGATGCTGGCTGCCACTGATTTCGGGATACAGGGGACTGTCGTCGGGCAGAGTGATACGCAACAGACGGCACTGATCATGCTTTTGGATGTTGTGCTGATACATGCCGTTTATCGCAGTCTTCTCTAACGGTCGTGCGCTCTCCCGTATCAACCAGAGTAGCTCGACAACGGCATCGCAAACCGGACGAATGACGTTCAGCCAGTCTTGCAAGTCCTGTTGACGTCTTGCAATCGGCTGTCTCAGCCAATGGTTATATTCCGGCAGGTCGAACTCGCAGGTGCCGCCCGGAATAGAACTGCGGTGTTTGATCGACATCAGGAATTCACAGCCTCTTAACGGTTGCAGAAACTGCGTGCCTGCCGAGTTGACCTCATTTCGGCTCTCGAGGAGATTTCCCAAGAGTGCGTCCAGCCGCTTCGAATCCACCCCGGGCTGGCTCACAAATCGCTCCAGATTCTCAATCTGATGATCGAGTTCCTTGTGCACATCGCTGCGCACATCGCCACGCAGCAATATCGCCAATATTTCGAGCAGACTTGATGTAGCAGCACGAGTCGCCCAGTCGGCATCGAGCTCGGTGTTGTACAGCATCTGCTGGTACAGGAACTCGAGCCTGAGAAAAGTTCTCATTCGCTCATTCAGAGGCTGCTCATATTCGGCAGACCGGCGGCAGACAAGCGGCGGGGCAATCTTGGAGGCAGGCTTCGCCATGGGCGGTATTCTGCGCCACGCGGTCATTCAGGGCAAATGACGCCATTTTGCGACAGGGCCTCTTATTCGTGGTCCAACAAGGCAATATCGATGGGCTCAGCGAGTCGTGAAGCGGTTGGCCGCCAGACGCGCCTCGCAGGGAATGGCATGTCCTTTGCCAGGACTGCAACGCCGTATTGGATCAGCTGGGCAGCTCTGAGTCCTTCAATATAACCTTGTTGGACCACTAGCCACTTGCCAGCGACAGGTACTCGCTGTGGAGGACATCGACCTGGCTCCGGGTGCTGCCCAGGTCGTCGTTATTGGAAATAACATCGTCGGCAATCGCCAACCGGTCTGTCCTGGAGGCCTGCGCTGCCATAACGCGGCGCGCCTGGCTTTCGTCTTCTGCATCACGCGCCAACAGGCGCCTGAGTTGAGTGTCCTCGTCGCAATCCACAACCAGAATGCGGTCCATGAATTGCCGAATAGGCGATTCGACGAGCAACGGCACGACAATTATCTGATATGGGCCGCCGGCCGCTGCGGACTGAGCGGCGGTCTCCGCACGAATTCTCGGATGCAAAATCGATTCGAGCTGTGCTCGCCGAGACGCGTCCGAAAACACGAGCTCGCGCATTGATCTGCGATCCAGGCGGCCGTCCGAATCAAAGACACGGCTGCCAAAGGCGGAGCGAATCTCGTCAAGTGCGGGCTTGCCCGGCTCGACCAGCTGGCGGGCAATGACGTCCGTATCTATAACCGCTACGCCGTGCGCTGCAAAAAGGTCTGCAACTGTGCTTTTGCCGCTCGCTATACCGCCCGTCAAGCCAATTCGAAGAGGTTTGTTCACCTCACTATTATCGGCTAATTAAAGGCATTGAAGCGCATTCCTGGAATTCCTCCGCGATTTCTAAAAATGCGCTTCGATGCCTTTAATTAGCTCATGAAGTCGAGATAGCCGGCAACGATCTGTTCGCCGTACAACATCGCGATCCAGCCCGCCGCCGCGAGATATGGACCGAAAGGAATCGGTACGCTGCGGTCCTGGCGGCGCAGGACGATCATCGTGACGCCGACGGTTGCGCCGACAGCAGCAGACAACAAAATGATCAGCGGCAACACTTGCCAGCCTAACCAGGCACCGAGCACGGCCAGCAGTTTGAAGTCCCCGTAACCCATGCCTTCCTTGCCTGTCAGCAGGAGGAACAGCTG
>JAPUKV010000026.1 GCA_027295475.1 Pseudomonadota bacterium | reverse complement strand
ACCTTGCATCCACTGCTTAAAGAGCGGCTGGATGACATCGAAAAAGTCGTCATCGAAACCCAGGAACCAGGCATCAGGATCATCGACAAGACGGGGCCACTCGACAACCCGGCCGATCGGGACCATTGCATTCAGTACATGGCCGCTGTGCCAATGATTTTCGGACGACTGACGGCAGCGGATTACGAGGACGCCGTCGCCAGCGACCCGCGAATCGACGAGCTGCGGCGTAAAATGGAAGTCAAGGAAAACACGGACTTTACGAAAGACTACTTCGACCCTGAGAAGCGCTATATTGGTAATGCGATACAGGTGTTTTTCAAGGATGGTTCAAGTACAGACCGCGTCGCTGTTGACTTTCCCGTTGGTCACCCGCGACGCCGTGCCGAAGGCGTTCCTTTATTGCAGAAAAAATTTGCATCCAGCGTTTCGAGCAAATTGCGTGAAGGGCAGTGGCAGGAACTGGACAAGCTTTGTGCAAATCGGGACGAGCTGGCGGCAACCGCAGTGGACGACTTCATGGCGTTGCTGGTTGCCTGATATCCGGGTAATAGGGAAAGAATATGCAGATATTGAATAAGTTAATTCTTGGCGCCGTTATTCTAGCGGCGTCATCGGTACTTGCCGCTGACGCCGTTCAACGAACCGAGGCGAACAACGGTAACCTGATCATGGAAGATATTCCCGCCATTCCTGATCAAATCGTCAACGATCTCAATCGATTTCAAAATGTGCGGTCTGCGAGTTTTAGAGACTGGGCCGAAAACGGTCAGGGAGTCTACATCTCGACCCGCTTCGGCGACGTCAACCAGATCCACAGGGTTGACATGCCCGGCGGTGCGCGACAGCAGATCACTTTTTACAAAGAACCTGTTGGTGGAGTAAGTCGGCAACCCGGCGGTCGAAACCTGATATTCACCCGTGACACGGGCGGCAGCGAGTTCACGCAGATTTTCATGCTGGACTTGGCGGACGGCAGCACAAAATTATTGACGGACGGTGAATCGCGAAACGGCGCGACCGCATGGGACCGGCAGGGAAGGCGGCTCGCTTATCAAAGTACGCGCCGCAACGGCGCTTCAAACGACATATGGCTCATGGACCCGGCGGATCCGGCCAAGTCTGAAATGATACTGGAGTCTCCGGATGGCACCTGGTGGGGGCCCGCAGAGTTTTCAGAGTCTGGCAGCAAGATGCTGATCTCGAATTACGTCAGCATTGCCGACTCGCGTATTCACTTGCTCGATCTCGATTCACAGCAAAATGAACTATTGGCCGGCGGCCCCGACGGTACCAGCGCCAATATCCCGCTGGGTTTTGACGAGGATGAGGGCGGATTCTGGTTTGTAACCGATCAAAGCGGCGAATTTCGTCAGCTTGCCTGGCAGCCGATGGAATCCGGTGCAGAGCCGGAAATCATTACCGCGGACATTCCCTGGGACGTCAACAATGGTGATATAAGCCACGACCGCAGTCGGATTGCCTTCGCGGTCAACGAGAATGGCATGTCTCGTCTCTATCTGCTGGATACGGAGACGAAACAGTATAGAAGCGTCGATAACATCCCAACGGGACTTATTTTCGGTCTCCATTTCAGTCCGGACGATCGCTACCTCGGAATGACGCTTAACACGGCGAGAACGCCGAGCGACACTTTCGTGCTCGAGCTAGGCAACAGACCACTGGAACACGGCCCGCTGGTACGCTGGACGATGAGCGAGGTGGGTGGGCTTGATACATCCAAATTTCAGACGCCCGAGCTGATCGAGTATCCAACCTTTGACAACGACGGTGACTCGAAACGGCAGATCCCGGCCTGGGTATACAAGCCCCGCGGTGAGGGACCCTTTCCTGTCGTTGTCTCGATTCACGGTGGTCCTGAAGGCCAATCCAGGCCGAGATTCAGCAGCACCTATCAGATGTGGGTGGAGAAGCTTGGCGTCGCCGTCGTCATACCGAATGTTCGCGGCTCATCCGGCTACGGCAAGAGCTACCTGGCGCTCGACAACGGTTTCAAGCGAGAAGATTCTGTGCGGGACATTGGCGCGCTCCTTGATTGGATTGCGACCCAAACTGACTTCGACAAAGAGCGCGTGGCGGTGTTCGGCGGCAGTTACGGCGGTTACATGGTGCTGGCGAGTGCAACGCACTACAGCGATAAGCTGAAAGCGGCGGTCGACATCGTCGGCATCAGCAACTTCGTTACTTTCCTCGAAAATACGCAAGACTATCGCCGGGATTTACGGCGTGTTGAATATGGCGACGAAAGAGATCCCGCGATGCGCGCGTATCTCGAGAAAATAAGCCCGCTAAATAATGTGGACAAAATCACCATTCCGATGCTGATCGCACAAGGAGAAAATGATCCACGAGTGCCCGTTACTGAGTCGAAGCAGATCGTTGAAGCATTACGCGATCAGGGCCAGACGGTCTGGTTCATGAATGCGCTGAACGAAGGCCACGGCTACCGCAAGAAAGAAAACCGTGACATCTACCAACAAGCGACGGTGTTATTTCTCCAGGAACACCTCTTTGGCGGAGATTAAACGACGGCCAGTGAATAGCGATCAACTCTTTGCTTCGATTAAGGCCGGCTTTGACAGCTTGCAGCAAGATCTGCCGGATGGTGCGATCGCAAAACTGGTGCGGCTGCTCACCGAACTCGAACGATGGAACCGCCGGGTCAATCTCACGGCGATACGCGATCTGGAGAACATGGTTTCCGGCCATATCCTCGATAGCCTGACGGTGCGGCCATTGCTTGAGGGCCGCCGGGTCATTGATGTCGGGACCGGCGCCGGATTTCCAGGCCTGCCACTGGCGATTGCCGAACCAAAGATCGAATTCGGGCTCCTCGACAGCAATGGCAAGAAAATCAGTTTCGTACGGCATGTCATCGGTGAGCTTGGGCTTTCGAACGCTACCGCGATAAGGGCACGCGCGGAGGACTATGCACCTGCCGAACGCTTTGATACGGTGATCGCCCGGGCGCTCGCATCCATACCGAAATTGCTGCAGCTTGCCGGTCACCTGATCGGAGAGGAAGGTATATTGCTGGCGCTCAAGGGAAAACATCCAGCCGCAGAGCTGGCGTTGATAGAAGAAATACCCGGCTGGAATTACGTTGTGACCGATGTGACGGTACCAGGACTTGAAACCCATGCACGGCATGTTGTTTGCCTGCGCAGAGTTGACACCGCATGACACGCATAATCGCAGTCGCAAACCAAAAAGGAGGAGTGGGCAAAACCACGACCTGCGTCAATCTTGCTGCATCGCTTGCGGCCACGCAGCGCCGCGTGTTGCTGGTTGACATGGATCCGCAGGGCAACGCAACGATGGGCTGTGGCATCGACAAGATGGAATTGGATCGAACAATTTGCGATGTTTTGCTCGGCGAAGAATCTGCGGCAGACACAATTGTGTCGGTGCCGGCCGGTGGTTTTGCGGTGCTGCCTGGCAACGAGGACCTGACGCTGGCCGAGATAAAGTTGCTGCAGGAAATCGGCCGTGAAATGCGGCTGCGAAAAGCATTGGCGCCGGTCCGCGGCCTCTATGATTTCATCCTGATCGACTGCCCACCTTCGATTAACATGCTCACGGTCAACGCGCTGACGGCCGCAGATGGTGTGTTGATCCCGATGCAGTGCGAGTACTACGCTCTGGAAGGATTAAGTTCCCTGCTGAATACGATCGAACAGGTTCGCAGCACCGTGAACCCGGATCTGGAAGTGTTTGGATTACTCAGGACGATGGTCGATCCACGCATCAATCTTTCGAACGAGGTCTCCGATCAACTTATCGCGCACTTCGACGACAAAGTGTTCCGCACGGTCGTTCCGAGAAACGTGCGGCTTGCTGAAGCGCCGAGTTTTGGGCGCCCGGTCCTGTATCACGATAAAACTTCGCGCGGTGCACTTGCTTACCTGGCGCTTGCCGGCGAGATTCTGCGCCGCGAAGATGCCCGTCAGCTGAAAGCCGGATAGGCTAAACTGACCGGAAAGGGCACTAGCATGGCAAAAAAGAAAAGACTTGGTCGCGGCCTCGATGCACTGCTCAGCAAACCTGTTGCTGACACGCCTGCGGTTACCGGTCACGAGGTCGACACCCTGCAAAAGATACCGCTCGAACTCCTGCAACGCGGGCAGTATCAGCCGCGCGTTGATATGCGTCAGGACAAGATGGAAAATCTTGTCAACTCGATCAAGTCTCAAGGGATCGTGCAACCAATCGTTGCGCGCCCGCTAAAAAAGAAAAACGGTAAAGCACAACGCTACGAGATCGTCGCCGGCGAACGGCGTTGGCGTGCTGCACAACTGGCAGGACTGGCAGAAATTCCTGCGGTCGTGCGTGATATTGACGACGATGCGGCCATTGCGACAGCACTGATTGAAAACATTCAACGAGAGAACCTGAACCCGCTTGAAGAAGCAGGAGCACTCGATCGACTAATTCATGAATTTGACCTGACGCATCAGGAGGCAGCGGACGCTGTCGGACGATCTCGCGCCGGTGTCAGTAACCTGCTGCGGCTGCTCGATCTCTCCGACAAGGTAAAGCCGATGCTGGAGTCGCGCCAACTTGAGATGGGACATGCGCGGGCGTTGCTGTCCATATCCAGCAAGACACAACAATTCGATGCCGCCCGGCAGGTCGTCAGGAAAGGACTGTCGGTTCGCGAAACCGAGCAATTGGTGCGGCGGGTCCTGGGAAACCAGGCCGGCAAAAAAGCCAAAACAGCAAGCACCGGTCCCGATGCGAATATTCGCAAACTCGAAGTTGAGCTCTCCGGCAAGCTTGGTGCGAAGGTTCGTATTGCGCATACCCAAAAAGGCGCGGGCAAACTCGTCATCATTTACAACAGTCTCGACGAACTCGACGGTATCCTTAAACACATAAAATAAAAATTGCCC
>JAPUKV010000025.1 GCA_027295475.1 Pseudomonadota bacterium | reverse complement strand
TTGACAACATCGTGTTCAATCCCGACACGCTACGTGTAAGCGACCAGGCCATCAACATGAAGGACAAGTCCTACCTTCGGGGTCATCAGGTGACTGATGAGAATGGCAAAGTGGTATTCACGACAATATACCCCGGCTGGTACATGCCGCGCCTTGCGCATATTCATGTGAGAGTCGTGTGGCGGGACGTGGAGTGGACAGCGCTTGACACACAGTTGTATCTGCCCGCGGATGTCGAACGAGCGGTGTATCAGACAGCAGCGTATGCGGCGCGAGGTCCGAACCCAATCGGCGTGGATAGAGATATCGTGATGAAAGGTGACGCCGAGGCGGTAAGAAACCTGACCGTCACGCTGGAGCGGGATGGCGACGGCTACAAGGGCAACTTTGAGATAGCTGCGACCAGCCTGTAGGCCACAGCTGTTATTTATCGAACTCAGCCGGGCCGGTGACGAGGCCGTCCCGGCTCGGAGCACGTCTGCAGCGTGTTCAGGGCCAGAGCCAGCCGAATACTCCTGCTGTCAGGAAACCGTAGATCACACCGTCGAGTACATCCTTCGCGGTAGCGCTCCAGGGTTGGCCGAACCAGATCGAGCGCATCGGGGCAGCGCCCGCATACGCTAGAACGGCAACCGTGCCGGCGATCCGGAAAACATTCAGATAATCGGCGCCCGCCGATACTGTCACGCTTGCCACGTAGGCGACCAGGAACGAGATTGCCAAGCAGTAAATGATCCATTGCACCATTTGTTTGCCCATCGCCAGTGATCCGTGCGGGAGAATCGTCAGTATTGCGGCAGGCCCTTCCTTGAATTTCTCCTGCCATTCCGCGCTCTTGCGCTCCGCAGCGGTAGCCGCATAGGGAATGCTGTACTTGCCCGGTGCGGCAGATTTTAGCGCCATTCTGGCCGTGTCCTCGTCAGGCAGTTCCTGCCAGTCGGAATTGTGATAATTCACCACCATCCAGATCAGGCTGCTGGCAATGAATACGGCGACGCCCGATGCGAGAATCGGCAACCATAACGAGACCAGACTTACGTTCATTTGTCGGTTCCCCTTATTTTTGGCGGCTGTAACGCCGCTTATTCTGTGACTATAGTTTAGACCATCTACCGGGAGAATCGGGGCGGCGGATGTTCGACATGGTGTTTCGCCGGCAAATCTGTAAATTGTGCAATGGTTTTCCTTCTAGAATAGGCCTCATGATCCGATACCGCTTGTCACAATCTGTGTTTTTCTGCTGTGTTGCGCTTGGCCTGGTGCTCGTCGTGCAAAATGCCGGTGCGCACGGTAGCGTGGGCCCCGACGAAGATGTGTGCCTGATCAAAATCGGCTATCTCACGGCGCATTTCAAAATTTACCTGCCGCGGACGCGTCAGCGGGAGGAGTTCTGCGAAGACGTACCGGAAGCTGCCGAGACCGTGTTTGTGATGGAGTATGTGCACAGCAGCCTTGGCGAAATGCCGATCGACTTTCGGATAATCCGAGACGTAACCGGACTGGGACGCTTCGTCAAGTGGGCAGACGTGGCGTCGATCCAAGCGCTCGATGGAGCTACCGTGTTTTATCAACCCGCCGTTATCGAGCCGGACGTGTTTTCGATCGTTCAGCAATTTGACGAGCCCGGATGGTACGTTGGGATCGTCACCGCGCTACCTCAGGATACGGGCAAGATTTACACTGCGGTTTTTCCATTTAAGGTTGGTTTCACGGGCTTTGGTTACTGGCCGTTTTTCATTGGACTGATGATCCTCGTTCAGCTCCATTACTGGTATTTGAATGGGTCATTTAGGCGTTGGCGCGAATGGCGGAATAAACGCTCAAGCGTTGTGCCGGAGTTATGACATGAAGCATGACTTTCGGATCGCCGGTGCTTGCTTGTACTGCAGGGTGTTTTTTCGATACACGACGGCCTTCTTGCTCGTGGTGGCGTTACTTGCTACCTCAATGGCCGAGGAAAAGCAGGCCGAGTCCGCTGACAGCCGCGTTTGGATATCGCAGTCTGGTCTCTTTCAGGTGAGTTACAAGAGTCAGCAGCATCCGATAACGATCAACCGGATGCATAGCTGGGTGCTTCATGTGGCAACGGCAGGCGGTCAGCCCGTCGCGAACGCCGACATCACATTGCTAGGTGGCATGCCGGAACATGATCACGGTCTGCCGACCAGTCCTCGGATGACACAATATTTGGGCAACGGCGAGTACCTGATTGAAGGCATTCGTTTTCACATGAACGGCTCCTGGGAAATTATGATCACCATCAGCGCAGGTGTTGACCGCGACACCGTAGTCATCCTCCTGGAACTGTGACCTTGGGCAAAGGAGTGAACACGGGAAGCAGGCTTGCAAGGCTCATTGGTCTCGCGGCCGCAGTGGCACTGGTCTCGTGGTGGTTCAACCGAACGGTCGATCCTTCGCCATGGACAGAGATCGAGATCGGGATGCTGCGCTCGCTCTGGATCGGCAGTCTGCCACCGTTGGCCCCGGACCCGTCGAATGCTGTGGCGGATGACGCACGTGCCGCGAAACTGGGCCAGCAATTATTCTTCGATCAAAGGCTCAGCGGCAACGGGGGAATCGCCTGCGCGACCTGCCACCAGCCGGAGCGCCGTTTCACGGACGGGCGGCCCAAGGGTCAGGCGATAGGGACATCGAAGCGCAATACGCCAAGCATTGTCGGTACTGCGTACAGTCCGTGGTTCTACTGGGATGGCCGCAAAGACAGCCTGTGGTCACAAGCATTGTCGCCCCTGGAAGACCCGAACGAGCATGCCGGCACCCGCATGCAATACGTACGGCTCATTGCCACAGACTCGAGCTATCGAGCTGCCTACGAGGCGTTGTTCGGTCCCTTGCCCGATCTGTCGGACCGAAGCCGGTTCCCGGATGCCGCGGCACCCATTGCGGAGCCGCAGTTGAACGCTGCATGGCAGGCGATGTCCGCCCGTGATCGGGAACTCGTCAACAGGATATTCGTGAACATCGGCAAATCAATTGCGGCCTATGAACGACTTCTCGTGCCGGGCCCGTCACGTTTCGATGCTTATGTTCAAGCCGTGCTGGATCGGGATGAGGCAACTCAGCACGCGACGTTTAGCGACGACGAGATAATGGGCTTGCGTCTCTTCATCGGCGAGGCTAATTGCACGCAATGCCATAACGGACCGCTCTTCACCAATCACGAATTCCACAACACGGGTGTCACTACCTTTCCGAGAGAAGTACCCGATAAAGGCCGCATCGTTGGCGTGCGCAGTGTGAAGTCGGATCCCTTCAATTGTCTGAGCGCCTTCAGCGACGATCCGGCGAAAGACTGTGCCGAACTGCGCTTTGCTCGCACCGGTCCCGAACTAATTGGCGCAATGCGGACGCCTTCGCTACGAAATCTTGAGGGGACCGGTCCCTATATGCACAAGGGTCAATTGGCGACACCGGCGGCGGTACTCGAGCACTATAATCGGGCCCCGCTTGCGATGATTGGACACAACGAGGCGAAAGCTCTCAAGCTGAGCCGACGTGAACGCATGCAACTTGAGGTTTTTCTCGAGACCCTCGCGGCCCCGCTAGCGACACCGACCGAGTGGCTTGAAGCGCCTGCCGAGAATGACGCCGGGCTCGCCGCACTCGCCGGTTCACCACCCTGGATCGCCGAATACAAACTGCTAGAGGGTAATCGCGGGGAATGAGACTCTGAATTCCGCTCCCGGCTCCTGGTTGATCACGTCTACCTTGCCATTCATCGCCGCGCTGAGCTGATGGACGATGGCCAGGCCAATTCCTGTGCCGACCGTTTCTCTCGTGAGTTCGCTTTCTGCGCGGTAGAATAATTTGAAGATTTTTTTCATCTGATTCCTGGAAACGCCAGCGCCGAAGTCTCTCACAGCGAACACGACCTTGTTGTCGCTTGTCAGTTTGCTGGTGATGCCGATGCGTTTGTCTTTTGCATCTTTCGAGAACTTGATCGCGTTATCCACGAGGTTGATGATGATCTGGGCGAAGCAGTCTTCGTCAATGTTGATGGTCGCTTTGTCCGCTTGTTCGTCTTTCTGAAGCTTGAGCTCGAAGCCGGCGCGTTGAACCTGGCTCGAGATCTTCGACTCGATCTGGTTCATCAGTTCGCCGACCGTGACGGGCTTCAAGTCAAATTGTGGTTCGTTCCGGGTGATATTGGCCAGTTGCAGTACGTTCGAGATCAATCTCGTCAGGCGCTCGCTCTCATCGTGTATGAATTCATAGTACTGCTGCCGTTTCTCAGGCTCGGCCCAGCCCTCCTTGAGCATCTCGCCATACATACGGATCGAGGTCAGGGGTGTCTTCAGTTCATGGCTCACCGCTGAGACGAAATCCTGCTGTTGCCGTGCCAGGCTGATTTGGCTCAAGCCCAGGCGATACAGGACATAAAAGCCGCCAAGAAATACGCTGGCGAGTACGAGTGTGAGCCAGCCGATAACCGTGGCGCCGGGCCCGGGAGGCAGGCCGTTGATGCTGTAAATCAACTCGAGGCTATCCAGTGGTGCGGATAAGCGGTTGCGGTAAAGCAGGGCGCCTTCAAACGCTTGAGAGTTGTTGGGATAGTCAGAATACCGCTTGCCGGTGAGTGTGTGGATGACGTCATCCTGGTAGGCGACGATCAGGTTACTCATCGCAGAGAGTCCGGTCTCGTTGAAGCGATTGTCGAAGGCGCCGTGAATAAAAGCCGCTTTGTCGATCAGGAGACCCTGAATGTAACGCTCGCCCTCGCGCCAGACCTTGCGGAAAAGAACGAAGTGACCGCTGTCGAGCAGGCTGAACTCCAGTGGGTCGATCTCGCTTTCGAATGTACTGATACGAATATCCGTGGGTCCTGCCAGATTGCTGACCGCGCGCAGCGCAGATATCGTCATCGCGACGGATTCGGATTCCGGCAAAGAGATCTGTTCTCTTCGTTTCATTCTGCCGGGGGCGAGGAGGCGTTCGTCGTCCCTGCTTGATCCTGCAGTTCGTGATTGCTCGGCAACTTCACTTTTCTTTTGATAAGCCGCATCCAGCTTGAGGTCGGCGACTTTACCGAGTGTGTTGAGCCGTTCTTTGCTCTCAAACGTGCCGATCATGCTTTCACTGGCCAGTCCGCCAACTCGAGATTCATCATTTGAGCTCTTTCTCGGGCTGTTCAACTCATCGAAGACCACCTGGCTGTAGCCCTCGTTTTGTTTGAGCGCCGGTTTCTCAGTCATGGCGTAGAGCCTGTCCACGGCATCTTTATCACCGACGGTCTCGCTGCCGAGTTGCGCAGTGACTTCTGCTACTTGTCCTTGCCGGTCCTCGACAGTGTCGGCCTCTTCTTCCGCTTCAGGTTGGTCCGAAGCGGCCTTCGGGGTTGCAGGCGAGGAGGCAAGCCCCCGTCTCATGCCCATCGGTTGGTACTGAACAAGGCGGTTGTCGCTCAGGACCTCCTGAATTCTGTGCGCAAGTTGCAACCGCAGTTCGTACTCGTCTTCGCCGATGCCAAACGTTACCGGATCGGCAGTACTCTTTGGCAAAAGCGGCGTGGAGAAGTCCCCTTCGGTGCCGACCTGGAAGTAGCCGATTACGCCGGGCAAGTCCTGTGTGACCGGAAATTCAGACAATGGCGAACGCTGCACCAGGTTGGCGCTGGGCTCGCCGCTGACGATCAGAAATGTGTAATCGGCAAAAGAGCGGGCTTCGGCCGTGTTAATCCTGTCGACCAGGTTTGCATCCATGCGGTTGGTGAGTTCCTCTGCCATGCCGCGGTATTGATGAAAGGCCTCCCATTTGAGCTGGCTGTAGGCCTGCCAGATCAGTACAGCGGTCGGGATGGCGAGTGCCATGAAAAAGAGCGCCAGCAGCATCTTCAGGCGGTCTTTATCGAAGCCTTTGATGAGGGTTTTGGGCAGCATTTTGCTAGTCCGCCGTCAGCAGCCGGTAACCGGCACCGCGGACCGTGATGAGGCCCGCCGGTTCCTTGGGATTGATCTCGATCTTGCGCCTGAGTTTCGCAATATGGATGTCGACCGTACGTGTTTCTATTTCGAGGTTTCTAGCATAACCCCATACTTTTGTTAATAATTCATCTCTCGGAACGGGCCTTGTAGAATTAGCCGCCAGGTAACTCAGGATCTCGATCTCGCGCCTGGTGAAGGTGAGTGTCTCAGCACCGTTCTGGCCGGTGAGGTTCTCGGTATCTATTTGCACGTTATTGCTGAGGCTGATGGTTCTGGCCTGCTCGATGCCGATCCGGGACCGTCGCAGGACCGCCTCGATACGAAGAACCAGCTGCTGGATGGAAAAGGGCTTGGCGACGTAGTCGTCGGCGCCGAGTTTCAAGCCCTGGATGATCTCCTCATCCGAAGTCTTGGCGGTCAGCATGATGATGGGCTGATTTCGGTCTTTGGCGCGTATCGCATTACAGATTTCAAAGCCATCCATGCCGGGCAGCATGATGTCGAGCAATATCAGGTCGAACTTGCCCGTCAGTGCTTTCTCGAGGCCCTCCGGTCCGTTGTCGGCGCTGTCCACGTCGTAGCCGTGGAAGACGAACACGTCGATGAGGCCGGAGCGGATGGCCTCTTCATCTTCCACGACCAGAATGCTGATCGATCGCTTATTCACGCAGTCTAGGCTAGCAGTTTGCGCGAGTCAGATCAGCGATCGCTTGTAAAGTTCTTGTAAATTTTGTGCTGCAAGTTTTACGCGTTCGTGTCTTAAGTGTGCCGGCGTTCCTCTCTACCATTTGTGCCATTGAAATATTTCGTCCATCAAGCTGGAAGGAGACAACATCATGGCACTTATCAACCGCATATCGCGGCTGTTCAAGGCGGACTTTCATGCCGTTTTGGACCAGATCGAAGAGCCCGAGCAGCTTCTAAAGCAAGCCATTCGGGAGATGGAAGACGATCTGGTCGAGACCGAGCAGCGCATCAGAGTGTGTACGCATGACCAGGAAGCGCTGGCGACACGCAACAGCGAAATCGACAGCAAGCTTTCCGAGATCGATGAGGAACTGGATCTTTGTTTCGAATCGGCGAAGGACGACCTGGCCAAAGGCCTGATCAGGAAGAAACTCGAGGCAGCGCGCCTGTCGAAGCGACTGACTGCGAAACACAGCGCTTCTGAGAAATACCTGACCGAGCAGTGTGCCATGCTCGACGAGAACCGGGCAACGCTCGAGGGCCTTCGGCAAAAAGCAGAGCTCTTTGCACAACGCGTACCGGCAGGTGGCGCATCGGAGTTCGATGACATCGCCTGGATGGCACGGGAGCTGCGAGTGGGCGACGACGAAGTGGAAGTCGCTTTTCTTCGTGAGAAAACCGCAAGGGGTCAGTCATGAAGCGGCCTACCTTTTTTAACGGCGTTGTCGTGGCCGCAGTTCTGGGCTTCTTCGCCAGTGCCATCGTCGCCACGCTGACGCCGTTCGTTGGCCTCGGCGCGGTCGTTCGCCTGGTCATCCCCTTGCTGGGGCTGGCTTACCTCCTGTACTTGCTGAATCGCACGGCAGAACGGGTAGGCCGCATCACCACGTTGACGCTTTGGACCGCGATGGCGGCAATCACCTGGTGGGTTGCACCACCGTTACCGCTGTATCTGATGGTACATGTCGGCACCATTTGGCTTGTTCGCTCCCTTTACTTCTATTCCGGCGTGATGCCGGCGCTGATGGATCTCGGTTTGGGCGCTTTGAGTGTCTCGGCCGCAGTCTGGGCGATTACCCGTTCGGGCAGCGTGTTCCTCGCGACCTGGTGTTTCTTCCTGGTGCAGGCGCTGTTCGTGGCGATTCCGCCGGCAGTGCAGCGGACAGCGAAGCCGCTACAGAACACGCCAGCCGACAGCGAGAACTTCGAGCGTGCCAGGCGTCAGGCCGATGCGGCCCTTGCCCAGCTGTTTACCCAATAGATATTTTTACACCTTATATATAGGACAAGAGGACATCATCATGAAAAGCAAAATCTTAGGGCTTGCCCTGTTCGCACTAACACTGGGTGCGGTGATTTATTATCCATCACTCAATGCCAGGCATATTGGCACTACTCCGATCGAGCACATCGTTGCGCCTGCTGGCATTCCCAAAATAGACGTCGTGTTCGTGCTCGATACGACCGGCAGCATGAGTGGCCTGATTCAGACCGCGAAGGACAAGATCTGGTCAATCGCCACAACGATGGCATCGGCACAGCCGACGCCTGAGATTCGCATCGGCCTGGTCGCCTATCGTGACCGCGGTGATCGCTACGTCACCAAAGTCGTGGATCTGTCCGATGATCTGGATTCCGTTTATGCCACGCTGATGGACTTTCAGGCGGATGGTGGCGGCGACACGCCCGAGAGCGTGAATCAGGCGCTGTACGAAGCCGTGCACAATATCTCCTGGAGTCAGGACTCACAGGCCTACCAGGTCGTGTTCCTGATCGGCGATGCACCACCGCACATGGACTACCAGGACGAGGTGCAGTATCCGGAGATCGTGACAGCTGCGTTGGAGAAAGGCATCGTGATCAACACGATTCAATGCGGTGAAATTCCGACCACCGCCGGGCCCTGGACGCAGATCGCGAGCCTCGGCCATGGCAAGTTCTTCCAGGTAGACCAGGCGGGCAGCGCGGTTGCAATGACGACCCCGTTTGACGCAGAGATCGCCACCTTGTCGGCAAGGCTTGACGACACGCGGCTGTACTACGGCAGCGACGAGGAAAAGGAAAAAATGGCGAGTAAGGTCGCGGCTACCGACAAACTGCATAAGGGTTCATCGGTTGAATCCCGTGCACGTCGCGCTGCGTTCAATATGTCGGCAGCCGGCACGGCGAATCTCCTGGGTGAGAATGAACTGGTCGACGGCATCGCCAGGGGAGCCATCAAGCTCGACGAACTCGACGAGGCCGAGCTGCCCGCGGCACTGAAGCCTTTGGCGCCGGCGGAACAGGAAGCGTACGTCGCACGACTCGCCGGCGAGCGAGTCGACCTGCAGCGGCAGATACGTGAACTCGCAGAAGACCGCGACAGCTATATCTCCAAGAAAGTCGAAGAAGCCGGTGGCTTCAAAGACTCACTGGATCAGAAGATCTATGACGCTGTCAGCGAGCAGGCTGGCAAAGCCGGGCTCGAGTACAGCGACGGTCCGGAATACTGATCGACGGCATATCGAGCTCAATAGACGGGGTCGCAAGCGGCCCCGTTTTTTATTGCCCGTAAAACTCATTGACTACGGGATATTGCCGTATATAATGCGGCCAGCTTGAAAGTTCGTCTTATATTTATGTGCACCATTTCGATGTCCCTTCTTTAATACCTCGTCCTGTTCTTCATAAGTAATAGCAATACTTCCAGCCAAATGGCCTTGTTAAAAGGCTTTAATTACTCTTGATTTAATAGGATAAAACTATGTCTAATACTACCGGCACCGTTAAATGGTTCAACGAATCCAAAGGTTTTGGCTTTATCGAGCAGGAATCTGGTCCCGACGTTTTTGCCCACTACAGCGCTATTGCTGGCGATGGTTTCAAAACCCTGGTTGAAGGCCAAAAAGTCGAGTTCAATGTTACACAGGGCCAGAAAGGCCCGCAGGCAGAGAACATCGTAGCGCTTTAATTGCGCGATACGGCTTGCAATGAATGCGTTGCAGGCCAGCCTCACACTCCTTAGGGATTGAGGACTAAAAGGGCGGGGCCTGCAGGTCTTGCCCTTTTTTACTGGCCCAAAGCGGACCCTTGGGAATCGGGCTCTGACTCTTATTTTAATGCGGGTTTTTCCGGATTCGGCGCAGGTTTCAGCAGTCGGACAAAGATCATGAAATGCGTCACCAGGAGTAGCGGCACCAAAAACGTCGGTATGTACCAGGCTGCACCGAAGTTCGGTGCTACCTCCACATGACGTAATGCATTGAGCAGATCAACCGTGCCAATAACGTTGAAGAGCCACACCGCCCCTATTGCACCCTTCCATCCGCTTCGCAGCAAGATCAGGGCCAACAACGCGAGGACACCGGTCAACAAATCCCCATACGCTGCGGGTATCGCGAACGAGTCCGGGAGTTGCTGCGCCACGATGCCGGGTACAAGAAAAACCATGCCAATGTGGCGAAACGCATGCGGTACGGCCAGCCAGAATAACGCTTCGCGTTGTGATTGATTCGCCAACCAAGGGGCCAGCACCCACTTGGACAGCAGAGCTATCACTAACAGGCTTAAGACAAATTGTAATCCAAAAATGGCTTGCGTATTCATTACGTCATTCCTTAATTAACAGTAGAGTGAATGTTCGCTTTCGGCGAATAGCAGGCGTAAGCCAGCGCCGTTGGAATCCTAGTCAGTACCGCTAATCATTGGACTCGACCGACGATGAATTGAGTCTTGTTCTGAAATGATCGAGGTCCGGCAACGTCGTTCCACATGAGGTTGCGGACCGCATTCTTGGCCTGCTCCTGAACATCCGACGCCAGACTTGCTGTTGTAACACCAGCAAGGACGTCCCAGGCGGAATCAAAGTCATCGAACTCAAAACTGAGCAGTTGGCCTTCAACCTGGGCCTGTATTCCTGACAGCGACAATTGGCCAATGAACTCATTGGGATCGGCCATCGCGCCCGGGCCGACCCCTGGCACGGGCGGTGGCGGTGCAAAGCTCCCTGCTGTTTGTTGAAACAGTACGATGTCGCATTCATCCGGAGCGGCCCATACTGCCGCGACGAAACGTCCTCCGGTCCGCAGCACGCGGCCGATTTCACGTGCTGCAGCCCCTCGATCGATAACATACATAAGACTCAATGAAGCCAGCACGACATCGAAGGATGAATCCTCTGCCGGGATACTTTCTGCGCGACCTTCCAGAAACTCGATATTAGTCAGGTGCAACTCGTTTGCCTTCTGAGTCGCGATGCGCAACATATCCTGGCTAATGTCATTGCCGACGACCCGGCCCTCATTCCCAACCATGGAAGCCGAGCGCAGGGCGACCGAGCCCGTACCGGTACCCAGGTCGAGAACATGATCGCCGGGCGCTATTTCCGCCCGATCGATTACACCATCAACGACAGGAACAAATCGATGATCGACGTCTTCCTGATAAACATTCGACATCTTGTCCCAAATGCCGGTTTGCCACGCGAGCCCCTCATAGTCGCCGTCACTATTCATGGTTGTCACTAAGGAATGGGTTTTGCCTCGACCAGTATCGCGTTTTGTGAAGCTCTTTCCAGATCTTCTGATACGGGGCTCTTGTCTCTGTTCAGACGTATATCATGGTAGGCCGCGTCCTGCGGGAACAAGTCGAGATAGTATCGGAGCCACTTCTTGACCTCTTCCGGAGTGTTTTCCACTGCGGTGGCGTGATACGGTGCATCCCGGCCTTCGATGCGGAGCACGACATCGGCACCTCCCCGAAGATTTCGCCACCACTGGCCCTCGGCCGATGTAAAGGACCTGACGGTCTCGCCATCCCGAA
>JAPUKV010000244.1 GCA_027295475.1 Pseudomonadota bacterium | reverse complement strand
AGATGAGCATTGCGGGTGCCGTGGCATTGAAGCGCTGCGACTACGATACGCTGGGTTCCTTGATGAACGTCTGCCACGGTTTCCTGAATGCGTTGCAGGTCTCGACACCGGAACTGGAAAAAATGGTTGAGATTGCTCGTTCGAACGGTGCGATCGGCGCAAAGCTCACCGGCGCCGGGGGCGGTGGCTCGATCGTGGCAATATGTCCGGACAGAGTGTCCGAGGTCGCGCAAGCGCTGGATGCGGCGGGTTATCAAATAGTACGGATGAGGGACCGCTAGCACGAAGATGTTGGAAAGCATGCCGGACAGCACAGATAAAGTCTTTTCGTCGGAGAGCGAAGAACTGATTCTCGTCGACGCGAGTGACAACGAACTGGGATTCCTGAGCAAGGAGAAATGCCACGATGGTGTGGGCATATTGCATCGTGCGTTTTCTCTGTTCGTGTTCAACACGAATGGTGAGCTCTTGCTGCAGAAGCGCAGTGCCGGAAAGCGACTGTGGCCACTATTTTGGTCCAATAGTTGCTGCAGCCATCCGCGGAAAGGGGAATCGATGCAAGTGGCAACGCATCGCCGCCTGCAGGAAGAACTCAATATTGAGGCCAACCTCGAGTTCATTTACAAGTTTTCTTACCGGGCGCAGTTCGGTGACTTTGGATCCGAGAACGAACTATGTACTGTGTACCTGGGTAAAACGGGACAGGCGTTCTCTGCAAACACGCACGAGATTGCAGATGCGCGGTATGTGTCCCGGGAAGCGCTACATGCCGAATTGCGGACAAGGCCGGAAGAATTTACACCCTGGTTCAAAATGGAGTGGGAGCGGCTCTGCAACGAGTTTGCCGAAAAGCTCGCAGCCTACGCAGAATAAGAAAATCGTGTTGAACGGTGCCGGGCACTCGTAGGAGCGGCTTCAGCCGCGAACGGGACTCGTCGCTCACGCACAACCCTGTGCTCCGCGACATAAGGACTTCCTGTCCAAAAAGCCGCTCCTAGATTCATCATGCCCGCAGTTTACCAGTTGAACCTCGGGGGTTTATGACTGACTGCCACTTCGGTAGCATGCACCTGTCTATGGAAGACTTCGTATGAGCCTTTTCGCGGAAGCGAAAAAATATATTGCCGGCGGCGTTAACTCACCAGTCCGGGCGTTCACCGCCGTTGGCGGTGAGCCGGTGTTCTTCAAGAGCGCAAAAGGCGCCTGGCTGCAGACCGAGGACGGCCGGCAGATGATTGACTACGTTGGCTCATGGGGGCCCATGATCCTGGGTCATGCGCACCCGGATGTCGTCAAAGCCGTTACTGACGCAGCCAGGGCCGGACTCAGTTTCGGCGCGCCCACTGTGGCCGAAACCCGTCTCGCGCAGAAAATATGTGAATTCATGCCGTCGATTGAACGAATCCGAATGGTGAGTTCGGGCACAGAAGCGACGATGAGTGCCATTCGACTTGCCCGTGGATTCACGGGGCGTGACAAAATCATCAAGTTTGAAGGCTGTTATCACGGCCACTCCGACTCCTTGCTGATCAAGGCGGGATCGGGAGCACTGACCCTCGGTGTGCCAAGCTCGCCCGGTGTTCCGGCAGGGCTCGCCGCACACACGATAACCCTCGATTTCAACGACCCGGCAGCGGTAGAAGCCGTGTTTGCAGAGGTCGGCGAGCAAATCGCTTGCATCATCGTCGAGCCGATCGCGGGCAACATGAACATGGTGCCGCCGGAGCCTGGTTTTCTGGAAACGCTCCGGTCACAGTGCGATCAGTATGAGGCTGTTTTGATTTTCGATGAAGTGATGACCGGATTCCGGGTGGCGAAAGGCGGTGCGCAGGAGATTTTCGACATTCAACCTGATCTGACGACACTCGGAAAGATAGTCGGCGGCGGAATGCCGGCCGCCGCCTTCGGTGGGCGCGCTGACATCATGGCGAGTATCGCGCCGGACGGCCCCGTTTATCAGGCGGGCACGCTGTCGGGCAACCCGCTTGCGATGGCGGCCGGCCTGGCAACTTTGCGGGGACTCGAAAGACCCGGTTTCTATGCTTCTCTCGACGAACGAACGCGGCAGCTGGCGAATGGTCTGGCCGAAGTGGCGCGTGGTGCCGGCGTGCCGCTGGCAGTCGAGGCAGCGGGCGGCATGTTCGGCTTCGTATTCAGCGCGGACGGGCCAATAAGGCGATTTGCACAAGTGACAGCGGCAAATACTGAGCTGTTTCGGCAGTTCTTCCATGGGATGCTTGAATCGGACGTTTATTTTGCGCCGTCGGCATTTGAGGCCGGCTTCGTGTCCGACGCACATGGCGATGAGGAAATATCCGCAACGCTTACGCGGGCCAAACGCGTATTCGCAACACTGAAATCGTAACCGGCCCGAATATATCGCCACTCAGGTGCCATTCTCCGGGCCGCGAACCGTATCAAGCACTTCGCGCACGAGGTGCAGGCGCTCTATCGCATCGTCCGATTCCAGCCAGGATTGCTTTTGCTCAGGGCTGATCGGCAGAATCTCGGCGAAGCGGTAACCGACCCAGCCGGCATCGTCGTACTGCCTGTCGAGCGATTCATACAACCGGCCCAGGTCGTCGAGGACGCCGGCGAGAATACGTGCGAGAGGCTGGTATTCTTCCGGCAGCGAATAGCGGCTCTCGTGTTCAAGTAATTGTATTTCTCCAATGTTCAGTCCGTCGGGCTGGCGTTTGGCAGACATCAGGCGAAACCTCTGCCCGCCGACTGCTGTGACACCGAGGAGACCGTCGCTACCCTGATACCAGTCAGTAATTCTCGCAAGTGTACCGACCTGGTATGTTGTAGCAGGCCCGGTCTCGCTGCCGCTCCTGAGCAACAGGACTCCAAACGGAACATCTCTCTTGAGGCAGTCGCTGATCATATCCAGATAACGTGGCTCAAATATGCGCAGCGGCAACGGGCCACCCGGGTAGAGAACCGTACGTAATGGAAATAACGGAATTTTCACTAAAGAAACCGTCGCTTTACCTGGAGCACAATCGCTGGGCCGGGGTTTCCCCTGAGTATAGGTTGGAATAATGACAAATCGACCAGGCGCTACGGCTAGCGACTTTTCTGCAGGATTCCCGTCAGCTTTTGGCGCGCTGATCCAAATCCGCCGTTGCTCATGAAAACGACCTGGTCACCCGGCTGAAGTTCGGCGGCCAGGTCCGCTACGAGTTCGTCGTAGTCGGAATGTAGATGCAAGCGATCGCCGAGCGATGCAAGGCAGTCGTCGAACTCCGCAGCAAAGTCACTGGGCCTGTAAATACAGGCGAGGCTCGCATCTTCCAGCGATGCGGCGAGTGCCTCGTTATGCACGCCGAGCTTCATCGTGTTCGATCTTGGCTCCAGCGCGACAACGATGCGTTGCCCCGGAAACCGTTTTTTCAGACCGGCGATCGTTCGACGGATCGCAGTAGGGTGATGAGCAAAATCATCGTAAATCGCAATATCCGCGACCGTCGCCGTTCTCTCCAGCCGTCTCTTGACGCCCTTGAACCGAGATAACGCTGCAAGTGCCTGCTGCACCGAAACGCCGGCAGACTTTGCTGCCGCGATCGCTGCCAGCGCATTCTCGAGATTGTGGCTGCCGCCGAGCTGCCAGCTGCCCTCGCCTGTCGCGCCGCCGCGTTGGGAAACACTGATGCGTCGCTCGCCGGCGTCCAAAAACCGTGCTGTCCAGTCCTCGTTACCTTCCCCGATACCAAATGACTCTGTTGTCGACCAGCAGCCCATTTCGAGAAGCGTTTTGAGGTTTTCGTCTGCATTGTTCAGAATAATGCGGCCGCTTTTTGGAATCGTTCGCAACATTTGATGGAACTGCCAAAGGATTGCGTCGAGGTCTTTGTAAATATCGGCGTGGTCGAATTCGAGATTACTGAGGATAAGCGTATGTGGTCGGTAGTGAACGAACTTTGCCCGTTTGTCGAAGAACGCGGTATCGTATTCGTCCGCCTCCACGACAAAGTATTTCGATTCTCCATAACGGGCCGTCACATCGAAGTTCGCCGGCACGCCGCCGATCAGAAAACCAGGCGAATGACCCGTTTCCTCCAGAATCCACGCCAGCATGCTGGCCGTAGTCGTCTTTCCGTGCGTTCCCGCAACAGCGATTACGTGGCGATCCTTCAGCACGTGTTCCGACAGCCATTGCGGCCCAGAGGTATAGGGAATGCCACGGTCCAGAACTGCCTCGACTGCCGCGTTGCCCCGGCTCATCGCATTGCCAATCACGACACAATCGGGCGTCGGCTCCAGCTGGCCGACGTCGTAGCCATCCTGGACGGCAATGCCAAGACCCTTTAGCTGGGTGCTCATTGGCGGATAGATGTTGGCGTCACCACCCGAAACACGATGTCCTGCCGCTTTTGCCAGGGCGGCGACACCTCCCATGAATGTCCCACAGATACCGAAAATGTGAATATGCATCAGCTGACAACGCCCTCCGGACCCGCGCTAAGCGTCACATAAAAACCAAGTTGCAGAATAAATATCAAAACTGCAATAGCAATACCTGTGAACGCGTGCTGCTGTATCGCTCTTGAAATAATGTGTCCCTCGACCAGAATCAGCCATGGCGTCACGAACCAGGCAATGGCGCCGGCCAGCTCGTGCCCGATAAACGGCTGGGACAGTATGAAAATTACGACAAAGAGCAACACCATGATCGCCGTGCAGCCTATGATCGCCGTCATCGTCTGCTCAATTCGACTGATGAATCCTGATACAAACAAGACGGCAACATATGAGCCAACCTTGAGCAGCTCGGTAGCAAACTCCAGAAAAAGATCTGTGCTGTAATTCGTCTCGACCATCACATGCAACAGCAATTGCGAGACGATGGTCATGACAATGGCCATTGCGAGCAGCAGCGGAGATTTCGGCAGGTCCTCCGGTCCCTTGCGCAACAGGATAACATCCAGAAATGCCCTGAAGATCTGTTGCACTATTTGCCCATCGCGACACCCTACGTAGGCACAATCATCGCATGTTAACCTTCCTTGCCGAAATCCTTATGCCTCAACGCAATGCCCAAATATCAGTTTCTCGATCTCCGTTCGAATAGCGCCGTCAGCGCCCTGCTCCCTTCTGCAAGACGCATCGGGCTCGATACTGAATTTATGCGTGAGAAGACCTTCTATCCGCAACTCTGCCTCGTGCAAATTGCGACGGCTGAAGGCATTTACTGTGCGGACCCGATGGGTGGGGGCGATCTGGATAATTTCTGGCGCAGGCTGATGAATTGCCAGTGCGTGGTGCACTCCGCCCGGCAGGACATCGAAGTGCTTTTCCACACCTCGGATCGTATGCCTGGAACGATCTTCGATACGCAGATTGCAGCCGGCCTCCTGGGCTTTGCGCCACAGCTCGGATACGCCGGCCTCGTCGAAGAGCTGTTTGGCGTTGAGCTTGCCAAATCGCACACGCGCGCTGACTGGACGCGGCGACCGCTGCCTGCCGCGGCGCTCGAGTATGCTGCCGAGGATGTCGAATACCTGTTGCCGGCGTACGAGGAGCTATCTCGGCAGCTGGCCAAACTCGGCAGGCTGAGCTGGGCAGAGGAGGACTCCGCTTATCTGCTCAGGCCCTCGCTCTACAGGGGTGATCCCGGGCACGCGGTCGACCGCCTCAAGGGAGCCAGGAATCTGCGCGGACGGGCTCGCGCTGCTGCCACCAGGCTTGCTAGCTGGCGTGAGACTGAGGCCGAGCGTTCCGACCGGCCACGCCAGTGGATTATCAAAGACGCGGTCTTACTGGAGATCGCCTCGACGGGGCCTGAAGATCAGGAATCGCTGGCCGCTATTCGAGGGCTTGCGCCGCGTACGTTGCGTCGCGCCGCTAACGTACTCCTGCAAATTCTTGCGGCAGCCCGAGACGATAAGGTCGAATACGAGCCGCCGACAAAACCGAACGAAAAACATAAGGCAGTACTGAAAGACATGCAGGCGGCCGTCTCAGCCTGCGCCGAGGAACTGGGAATCGCAGGAGAGATCGTCGCCCCCAGGAAAGAGCTGGCCGCATCGCTGCATAGCGATCGACAGTCGCGGGTATTTACAGGATGGCGCAGAGAAATAGTCGGTGAACGGTTGCTGGAGATTTTGCGGGCGTAGAAATTCAAGATGGCCCTGAATTACCCGTCGATCAAGCTGCCAGTGCCCTCAGAATCCTCTCATAAACCTCGTCGACGCTACTTGCCGCATCGACGACTTTCAGTTTGTTTGTAGCGCCATAGAATTCGACCAGGGATTCAGTCTGCGAGCGATAGACTTCGAGGCGATTGCTTATGGTCTCCTCGTTATCATCGTCGCGTTGAATCAATTCACCGCCGGCGTCTACGCAAGCATCCAGCTCTTCCTGCGGCGAAAAATAAATATTCAGGAGCTTGCCAGTCTGCGAGCAAGTGCGCCTGCCCGTCAGGCGCTTCATCAGAATGTCGAAATCCACATCCATCAGGACCACCGAATCCAGAGGCTGCCCTCGTCGATCCAGGAGATCGTCGAGGTCAAGTGCCTGTTTTTCTGTTCGCGGAAAACCGTCGAGGATAAATCCGTCTGCGGCATCATCCTCGGCCAGCCTTTCGCTGACGATGCCAAGCATGATGTTGTCCGGGACGAGCTCGCCTGCTTCCATGATCTTCTTCGCCTGCTGACCGAAACTTGTGCCAGCCGCCACTGCGGCGCGCAACATGTCACCGGTAGATATTTGCGGAATATTTCTGTCGGCCATCAGTTTCCTGGCCTGCGTGCCTTTGCCGGATCCCGGCGCACCCAACAATACGATCCGCATGGTTATATTAACTTTGTGACAACTCAAGGGCGGCATACGCTACCGCCTATATAGCATCGGGTCAAACCTGTCAGCCGATGAACCTGCGGCGAGTTTCGGCTATGCTTCGCCCCGATTCAAGCCCATGACAAGGAACAAGACTTGATGTCGAAAATGAATGCGTTCTATGCCCAATCGGGCGGTGTTACCGCGGTCATCAATGCCACAGCATGTGCCGTGATCGAGACCGCCCGAAAAAACAAACACCGGATCTCCAACGTTTACGCCGGCCACAACGGCATCATTGGCGCTTTGACAGAAGATATGATTGACACGAATAAGGAAAGTGCCGCTACGATCGCAGCGCTGCGTCATACTCCGGGCGGCGCTTTTGGATCCGCACGGTACAAACTCAAGGGCATCGAGGAGAACCGTGCCCAATACGAACGGCTGATCACGGTCTTCAAAGCACACGATATCGGTTACTTTTTTTACAACGGCGGCAATGACTCGATGGACACGGCACACAAAGTGTCGGTGTTCAGCAAGCGCATGGGCTTTCCGGTTACCTGTCTGGGCATTCCGAAGACCGTCGACAACGATCTACCGGTTACCGATAACTGTCCGGGATTCGGCTCCGTTGCGAAATACGTTGCCGTATCCACCCGGGAAGCCGCCCTCGATGTCATTTCGATGGCTGAGACCTCGACAAAAGTATTTGTCTTTGAGGTGATGGGACGGCACGCAGGCTGGATCGCGGCCGCCGGTGGCCTGGCAGGCAACCGACCCGGCGATGCTCCGCACATCATTCTGTTTCCCGAAATTCCGTTCAGGAAAACGGCATTCCTGAAGCGAGTCACTGAGTGCGTTAAGCGGTACCGCTACTGTGTCATCGTTGTCAGCGAAGGCGCGCGTTACGCCAACGGAAAATTCCTGGCGGAAGCTGGTACAAGGGACGCGTTCGGTCACACACAGCTCGGTGGTGTTGCGCCCGTCGTCGCCAACCTGGTCAGAGAGAATCTTGGCTTTAAATATCATTATGCCATTGCCGACTATTTGCAGCGCTCGGCGCGGCATATTGCTTCGGCGGTTGATGTCGAACAGGCCTATGCCGTCGGTAAAGCCGCCGTCAAATTTGCATTGGCGGGAAAAACCGCCGTCATGCCTGTCATAAAGCGAGTCTCGGACAGTCCGTACCGCTGGCGCATAGACCAGGCACCGCTCTCCCGTATCGCCAACAAGGAAAAAAAAGTACCACGGCGATTCATCAGCCCTGACGGTTTCTCGATTACGCCTGCCTGCCGCCGATATCTCGCGCCGCTAATCCGCGGAGAGGATTATCCGCCCTATATCAACGGTTTACCCAAGTATGTCAGCCTCAAAAACGTCAGGGTTATGAAGAAGTTGAAGACAAACTTTGTGGTATGATGCGCGGCCTGCCGCGAGTGGGTTGTGCACAGGCTCAGGGAGTCGCGGCGAACAGGTGATGTACAAACAACGATAAGCGGCGCAAAAAGCGTTCCTTTTCCAGCCGTCTGTTCGATTTCACACATGGTTTTAAATTGCCCCGGGCGCCCCCCTTGCACCGGGGTCATTTATATGACCAGGAGACGATTTGATGACAACTGAATTTGCTCTGTGGCTTGCCATGGGCGCGGGCGTTCTTGCGGTTTTGTACGGGCTTGTATCGATACAATGGATTCTCAAACAACCCGCGGGAAACGAGCGCATGCAAGAGATTGCGCAGGCTATTCAGGAAGGCGCCGGTGCCTACATGAACCGCCAGTACTTCACGATCAGCATCGTCGGTATCGTGCTGTTTGTCATTCTCGGCATAATCCTCGACTGGCATACCGCCATCGGTTTTGCTATCGGCGCAATTCTCTCCGCTGCGACCGGCTATATCGGCATGTTCGTCTCCGTCCGGGCGAATGTTCGCACTGCCCAGGCTGCGACCCAAGGCGTAAATCCGGCTTTGAAAATAGCATTCCGTGGCGGGGCGATTACCGGCCTGCTCGTCGTCGGGCTCGGTCTGATCGGCGTCGCCGGTTACTACTATGTGCTGACCAGCACCGGCAGTACCGCCGACGACGCGATACACGCCCTCATTGGCCTGGCATTCGGTGGTTCCCTGATCTCCATTTTTGCGCGACTCGGCGGCGGCATCTTTACCAAGGGCGCCGACGTCGGTGCGGACCTTGTCGGCAAAGTCGAAGCAGGTATTCCGGAGGACGATCCCCGAAATCCGGCTGTAATTGCCGACAATGTCGGTGACAATGTCGGCGACTGCGCCGGCATGGCCGCGGACCTCTTCGAAACTTATGCGGTGACAATTATCGCTACCATGCTGCTCGGCACACTCGTCTCGGCGACTTATACGGATGCTGCCATCATCTATCCGCTGGTTCTGGGAGCCGCATCGATCATCGCTTCCATTATCGGTACATTCTTCGTTCGCACCTCCGAGGGCGGCAAGATTATGGGTGCCCTTTACAAAGGCGTGATCGTAGCCGGCATCCTCGCCGCAATCGCCTTCTACCCGATTACAAACGTGATGATGGCTGCCAGCGGCAACGCGACAGGCATATTCGGTTCTGCGCTGATCGGCCTGGCGCTGACCGCTGCCATGGTCGTCATCACAGAGTATTACACCGGAACAGATTTCAAGCCCGTGAGGTCGATCGCTAATGCTTCCCTGACAGGCGACGCGACAAACATCATTGCCGGTCTCGGCGTTTCAATGAAAGCAACGGCGCTGCCGGTGATCGCCGTCTGCCTGAGCATCTGGGGAGCATTTGAATTGGCGCCGGACGGTGACTCGCTCGCCGGTCTTTATAACATCGCGATTGCGGCGACGACGATGCTGTCGATGACCGGCGTAATCGTCGCACTCGACGCATTCGGCCCGATTACGGACAACGCAGGCGGCATCGCGGAGATGTCTGCGCTCCCGCCTGAAGTGCGTAAAATTACGGACCGGCTCGACGCGGTTGGTAATACTACCAAGGCGGTAACCAAGGGTTATGCAATCGGCTCGGCTGCGCTGGCTGCGCTGGTTCTTTTCGCCGACTATACGCATGCGCTGGCCGCACGAAACATCATTGTCGACTTCGATCTTTCCGATCACCTTGTGATCATCGGCCTTTTTATTGGCGGACTGGTGCCGTTTCTGTTTGCCTCGATGGCCATGGAGGCAGTCGGCCGCGCTGCCGGGTCGGTCGTTAACGAGGTTCGACGTCAGTTTCGCGAGATCGAAGGCATCATGGAAGGCACGGGCAAGCCGGATTACAAGCGTGCTGTGGACCTGCTGACAAAAGCCGCGATCAAGGAAATGATTGTTCCTTCCCTGCTGCCGATCAGCGTACCAATCGTGGTCGGACTGGTACTTGGGCCCAAGGCGCTGGGTGGTTTGCTGCTCGGCACTATCATCACTGGATTGTTTCTCGCCATCTCGATGACGGCCGGTGGCGGCGCATGGGACAACGCCAAGAAGTACATTGAAGACGGCAACTGCGGCGGCAAGGGATCTGCCGCCCATAAAGCGGCCATAACCGGCGACACCGTCGGCGACCCGTATAAAGATACGGCAGGCCCGGCAATCAACCCGTTGATCAAGATCATCAACATCGTGGCGCTCTTGATGGTGCCATTACTCTGATGAATTGTCCTGGTGCCGGCACTGACTTATTCGACTAATTGAACGTAAATTAGCTTGGCGGCGGCAACCCGCAAGTCGATACGCAAAATAGTTAAATGAGTCAGTGCACGTCACCGTTCGTCAGGATGCGGAAGGTGCCCGTGCCCTGCCCGGAACCCAGCGTCACGGGTGGCTCCACGAAATTGCCCTGCACGAAATCCACGCCGACCTCGCGCAGCCAGTCGAAATCTTCCTGTTGCTCGACCTGTTCGGCAATGACACGAAACTCCAGAGTCCTTGCCAGTTTTATCATTGCGGAAATCATTTCCCGGTTGATCTGATCGGAACTTAGATTGCACGTGTACGCTCCGTCGATCTTCAGGTAATCCACCGGTAGCGTTTTCAAACTCGAGAACGAACCCAAGCCGCTGCCAAAATCGTCCAGTGCGAATTCGCAGCCGATGCCGTGTAACACTTCGATGAATCGCTGTGCATGTTGAATATTACTGGATATGGCGCTTTCGGTTACCTCGAAGCATATGCTTGCCGGCGCCACGCCGCTACGATCCAGGGCATCGACAACGAAGCCGAGAAATCCCTCATCGCCGAGCGTCTGTCCCGAGAGGTTTATCGCGCAACTGCGTTTGCCCGGAATCTTGATCTCGCCAGCTCTAATAGCTGCCAGCGCTGCGTTTACGACCCAGCGATCAATCTGCGGCATTAATTGATAACGTTCGGCGGGCCGCAGAAACTCAGCCGTATTGGCAAATCGGCCATGTTCATCGGCCATGCGAAGCAGTACTTCGATTGCCGGGCCTGTTCCGTCACCGCTACTGGTAGCGATTATCGGTTGTACAGCCAGTTGGAAGCTACCCTCATGCAGTGCCGATTGCAGCTGACGCAGCCATTGAATGTCGCCGCGCTCGCGGGCGATGGCTTCGTCGCGTGCGGAATAGATATGTACCTGGCCACGCCCACGCTGCTTGGCGACATAGCAGGCGGAGTCGGCGGCGCTGATAACGTCCTGCAGCGTGCCGCTCATGTGGCTGATCTCGACAAGACCGATGGATATCCCGATATTGAATATCTTGTCTTTCCAAACGAAGCGGTAATCCGCGACTGCGTTACAGATATCTGCTGCGATCCGTGTTGCCTTGTCTATCGGACAACCGATCAAAAGCGTGCCGAATTCGTCGCCGCCAAGACGGCCGACGTAGTCGGAATCGCGAACCTGGTCTTTAATGAGTGTTGCGACTTCCCGCAGCATGTTGTCGCCGGCCAGGTGACCACAGCTATCATTGACTGCCTTGAAGCGGTCCAGGTCCATATAGCAGACGATGTGAATGCCTTCCTCCGCACGCGCCGAATCCATGGCCTCCTGAAGCCGCCGCTCGAATTCCCGCCGATTGATCAGGCCGGTGAGTGGGTCATGGGTCGCCTGGTAGCTCATCTGCTTGGTCAAGCCACGAATCTCACTCACGTCATGAAAAACGACGACTGTGCCGGATATGCTGTTGCCCGGCCCCTTGATTGGCGAGGCGGTAATCTCGATGGAGTGTTCGTGCTCACCGTCACGGCTAACGAGTAGCGCGCGTCGGCCCATGTTTACGCGCCGGCGCATCGCGAGACTGCGCTCAACCGGATCACCCAGAGGTTGCCGGTCGGCTTCATCAACCAGAGAAAAGACCTCTCCGATCTTGTGGCCGGAAACTTCATCCCTGTTTGCACCTGTCATGGCTTCGGCCGCACGATTCATGTAATCGATCCGGCCCTTGTTATCGGTCGTAATGACGCCTTCGGATATGGACTCCAGCGTGTATTGCGCCTGCCGCTTACTCCGGCTTAGTGACACTTCCAGGCTCTTGCGATAACTGACGTCACGCGCAACGGTCAGGATGGCGGGATTCCCCCGAAACTCGATGGGAGAACTTTGTGTCTCGACCCAGAGCCCCTGCTCGTTGCCATTGATCAACTGAATCTCGAGGCGTCTCGGCACGTCCTCGCCGGCCAGCCTTTTGGCTGTCGACTTGCGAAACAGGGCGCGGTATGCAGGCTTGATCAGATCGGCGACTTCCCTGCCTTCCAGTTGGTCCGGGCCGAGCCCGATCAGGCCTGCCGCACTGTCGTTGGCCAGCAGGATGCGGTCGTCATGAACGAGCACGATTTCGGGCAAGGTGCGGGCAAAGTCCGTAAACAAACGGTCCTTGTCCTGAATGATTTCGTCCCGCTCTCCCAGGGCATCGAACAGGCGATTGATTGTATCCGCCAACTGCGCGATGTCGCCGTCTCCGGGCACTGACAAACGCCGTCCTACCGATGCATCGTCGGATACCGCAACCAGATCTTCGCTTAATGTCATCAAACGTCGCACTAAACGACGTTTGTTCCGCCACGCCAGGACACCGGCGAATGTCGCCAGCAGCAGCAGAACTATCAGAGTAGCTATTATAATTTCCGATGACATGCATCACCCAATGCCAGATTCCCGATACGTCCCGTAATTGTCTTATTTCGATCGGTATTCAGGTATTCGCGGCAGAAGTCTTGCATAATTCTTTCCGGCATATATTCAAATGATGCCGTGAAACAATCATTTGTTATTATTAGATGCTCGCGATACTTCTCCATCGCGGGAGATTCGAGGTGTTTTTGAGCATAAAATACGTGTGCAGCTAAGGATATCCCAGCTGCGAGAGTACCTTGCTCCGATTCACCATAATTCTGGAACCACGACAGGCTGGAGAAACCAGCAGCAAATGGCCGTCTTGGTGTGGCAAGTAATAAATTCAACTACTTAAGAGCCTATCAAGTGATGGATACCGATTTTGCCCGACGCCAAATGGTGCAACAGCAGGTTCGGACCTGGGACGTCGCAGACCCCTCGGTGCTTGCCGTTCTTGCCGAGCTCCATCGCGAGCGCTTTGTACCACCCGAATTCGAAGATCTCGCCTTTGCCGACACGGCGATACCGTTGCCGCATAAGCAGATGATGATGACCCCCATTGTCGAAGGCCGCTTGCTTCAGGCGCTGGAACTCAAGCCTCAGCACTACGTTCTCGAGATCGGGACCGGAACGGGCTTTCTGACCGCCTGTCTCGCGAATTTGTCGGCTGCGGTAACCAGTGTCGATATTTTCAGTGATTTTATTTCTATGGCCGAAGCAAATCTCGCAGATGCGCAGGTAGAGAATACGGAACTCATATGCATGGACGCGACAAAGGACCTTCCGAAGGGTCAATTTGATGCTATTGCGGTAACCGGATCGCTGCCGGTGTTCGACAGCCGATTTGTGGACGCACTGAAGCCTGGTGGCCGGATGTTTGTCATCGTCGGCGATTCGCCGGTGATGGACGCACGCATTGTGATTCGTATTGGTGACAATGACTGGACGACAAATAGCCTGTTTGAAACAGAATTGCGACCCCTGCTCAATGCGTCCAGGCCGTCAGCCTTTTCGTTCTAGCCATGGTTTTTGGGTTTCAGACCCCGGATCGCGTGAAACCACTTGCTATTCTGCGGCATCTTAAATGGAGAGACCTACATATGATCGAGGACATAACACCTGGCGAGTTCGTTCGTCGACGGGATTCCGGAGAACTTTGGGCCTTGCTTGACGTCCGAGAAGCATGGGAAATCGAGATTGCCAGCATCCACCAAACAATAGACATTCCGCTGGCCGAGATACCGGCACGCGTTGCAGAGCTTGATGCCTCGCAAGCTGTTGCTGTTCTTTGCCATTCGGGCGGTCGCAGTGCGCAGGTCGCAATCTACCTGGCGCAGACCGGATTTGATCGCGTCGCCAATATTGTCGGCGGTATCGATATGTGGTCTCTGGACATCGATGCTTCGATTCCCCGCTATTGAATTTCCGCCCGGACACATCTTAGCTGATATAGTGATATAGTTAACCATAACACTTGAGTTCAGGCCGCTCCGGCCACTCAAACTGGAACCCGAGAAGATGAATAAAGTAACAGGATTCAAATGCTTGACGCTGATTCTCGCTCTTGCCACACCAGCGCTGCTGAATGCCGCCTCCCTGCTCGAGGTCTACCAGCAGGCATTGCAAAGCGACCCCCTGATTCATGAGGCAGAAGCGAGGCGGCT
>JAPUKV010000243.1 GCA_027295475.1 Pseudomonadota bacterium | reverse complement strand
GCGCGCATCATCGGGAATCAGCTCTTTGACCTTCGCGTCCGTCTTGTAAATATCGTCGGGATCGCCCGATAACGCGACCCAGCGGAACGGACCAATACCTTTGCAAAATAATGGCCGCACATAAGCCGGCACGAAGCCCGGGAAATCGAACGCGTCTTCCACGCCCTCGTCGAACGCAACTTGCCGGATATTGTTGCCGTAATCGAAAGTCGGGATTCCCTGCTTGTGAAACTCGAGCATTGCCTTGACATGCACTGCCATCGATTTGACCGCCGCTGCAACAACTGCGTCGGGATCGGTCTCGCGGCGCTCCTCCCACTCTTCGACGGTCCAGCCTGCCGGCAAATAGCCGTTCGCAGGATCGTGCGCCGATGTCTGATCTGTAACGGCGTCGGGCTTTATGCCTCGCTTTACCAGTTCGGGCAGGATCTCCGCCGCGTTACCCAGGACAGCTACCGAAACCGCTTTTTTTTCTTGAACAGCCTGTTCGATGATCGCCAGTGCATCGTCAAGCTTGTCGGCCGACGTATCGAGATATCCCGAGCGCACGCGCATTTGGATGCGGTCGGACTGGCATTCGATAGCAAGCATCGACGCGCCCGCCATTGTTGCGGCCAGCGGTTGAGCGCCCCCCATCCCTCCGAGCCCCGCGGTCAGTATCCACTTGCCTGCGAGATCGCCACCGTAATGTTGTCGGCCCATCTCGGCGAAGGTCTCGTACGTGCCCTGCACGATTCCCTGACTGCCGATGTAAATCCACGAACCGGCTGTCATCTGGCCGAACATCATCAGCCCCTTCCTGTCGAGCTCGCGAAACTTTTCCCAGTTGGCCCATGCCGGGACGAGATTGGAATTCGCGATCAGGACGCGCGGCGCATCTTTGTGCGTCTCGAATACGCCGACTGGTTTTCCGGATTGCACCAGAAGCGTCTGGTTGTCTTCGAGTTCGCTCAATGTTTTGACGATCGCATCAAAGCACTCCCAGTTTCTCGCTGCCTTGCCAATGCCGCCATATACGACAAGCTCTTCCGGGCGCTCGGCAACATCCGGATCGAGGTTATTCATGATCATTCGCAACGGCGCTTCCGTAAGCCAGCTTTTTGCCCGCAGTTTTGTTCCGGTCGGCGCCTTTATCGTACGCCTTGTCGTTTTGTTCATTTCTGTAATTTCCCCAGCTCGATGACATCGGCTGTTGTTGGATTGCTCTTCTTTGTTCCCGGCGGTGCGTAGTGCCCCGTAAGTTCGAAGCGGCTGCCCGGATGGTGCAAGCGGGCGAAGCTGACCGGTCTGCCGTGTGCCCAGGTGCGCCGGAGTACGAGCAGGCAGGGTTCCTTATCGCCTATCCCCAGGCGTTCGCGGACAGCCTTGCCCGGCATCGTTGCGCGAACAACATGCTCAGCTTCCTGCAGCGGCGAGATTCCGCTCAGCCACGCGCTTGGCGTGATTTTCGTGAAATCCTGCTGGAGACAATCGGGCGCAAATTCTTCGACGACATAACGGTCTTCAAGTTGAATCGGCACGCCGTTTTCCCGGTGCACGACCAACACGTGAAATACGTCGCTACCTGCCGCCGCCTGCAGTGCTTCCCGGATTTCAGCGCTTGCGTGCCGACGTTCCTGTTTGTGGACGATCGCCGAGTATGTGTGTCCTCGTCGCTCGATTTCATCGGCGATATTTCGAACTTCAAGAACATGCGATGCGGCTTTCAGATCCGTCACAAAGGTGCCAATTCCGGCGACACGATCAACGTATCCTTCATCCGTTAGTTCCCGCAAAGCGCGGTTGGCTGTCATGCGCGATACATTCATCGAATTGACGAGTTCATTTTCGGAGGGCACGCGGTCGCGCGGCTGAAGCTCGCCCGACATGATTCGGCCGATGATCATCTCCTTCAGCTGCTGATAGCGGGGCTTCTCCTGAGACGTCATCGAGTGCCTGCCCCCGTTGTCCGGAGCGCCTCGACGACGCGCCCGAAATCCTTTCGCGCGCTGTCCGCACTGACATGTCGACCTTCGAGGACCCGCCATTCGCCGTGGACCATGACACGCTCGACCGGCACACGGTACCCAGCAAAGACAAGGGCATCCAACAGTGTGTCTGCTGCATGACCGAGGAGCATCGGGTCTGTGTCATCGAGCACAAGGAGATCAGCCATGGCGCCCGGTTCGAGTCTGCCTGTCTCCTGACCGCAGGCCCGGGGCCCACCGGTCGCAACCCGGTTAATAAGTGCGTAACCGGTGTGCTCGCCACAAGCTATCGAGACGTTTCGCGACTGTGCGGTAAGTCGCTGGCCATACTCAAGCCAGCGCAGCTCTTCGAACGGGTCGATGGTGACGTGACTGTCCGAGCCAATGGCAATGCTGCCGCCTTCATTGAGGTACGCCTCCAGCGGAAAAATGCCGTCACCAAGATTGGCCTCGGTGCTTGGACAAAGACAGACGACTGCGCCGGACCTGGCGATCGCCGATATCTCGTCCGGTTCGAGATGTGTCGCGTGCACCAGACACCAGTTAGTGTCGACGTCGCAATGATCCAGCAACCAGCGTGCAGGCCTCGTTTTGTAATGCACGAGACAATCGTCCACTTCGCGTTGCTGCTCGGCAAGGTGAATATGCAGGGGAATGCCTTCAGCGCTTGCAAGCTCTGCAATTCGGTCGATCGACTCTTGTGTCACGGCCCGCAAACTGTGGACGCCGACACCGACGGTACTGCGCTCGCCAACGAGACCTTTCGCGGCTTCATAAAGAGAGACAAAGTCATCGAACGCTTTGACAAAGAGACCTTGCACATCGTCAGGCTTTGGATTGTCGAAGCCCGCCCGTTCGTAGAGAATCGGGACGAGTGTCAGGCGGATGCCGGCTTCTTCGGCTGCCGAGATGATCGCTTCGATCATGGCATCAGTAGAGCCTGAGTCCCCTGCCGTTTGATGCAGGTAATGAAATTCGGCAACGGTCGTATAGCCTGCCGCCAGCATTTCCGTATAAACCTGCCTGGCGATGACTCTCATCGTGTCAGGATCGATTGCGTTTGCCAGACGATACATCTCATGACGCCAGGTCCAGAAATTGTCTTCGCCGGCCGGTGAGCGCCGCTCGGTGCGACCGACAAGCGCCCTTTGAAAAGCGTGGCTGTGGGCGTTGCAAATACCGGGAATTACCATGCCGGCGTCGAACTCGTCGTCCACGAAGCTCGCGCCCCGATCCACGAAGCTCGCCCCGCGATCCACGGACTCGATCCGGCCGGCCGAAATCTCAAAGCGAACACCTTCGGCCCAGCCGCTTGGGAGCAACGCTTTTCTGGCGTAAAGTGAGCTCATGCACCAATTCTCGCAGGTTGTATATACAGGCTAGTGCATGCTACCGTTTATTGCAATCCGCGCAGACCCCCATTGCGTGAATATGAATTAGGACGGCTTATGCCCTCATGGGACTTACTACTGACGAACGCCCGCATCGCGACGATGCAAGAAAGTGATGTCGCGTACGGTGTCATTGAGCATGGCGCACTCGGCATCGCCGACGGCAAAATCGCCTGGGTTGGGCCGGAATCGGAACTGCCCTCCGGCATCAACTGCAGGACCCTGTCGCTCCAAAACCGATGGCTGACGCCCGCATTAATTGACTGTCATACCCATGTGGTATTCGGTGGCAACCGCGCGGAAGAATTCGAGCAAAGACTCATGGGTGTGTCGTACGAGGAAATTGCAAAAGCAGGCGGCGGCATTTTGTCGACCGTCAATGAAACACGCAGCGCCAGTTCGGATGAACTCGCAAACTCGGCCGTCGTACGATTAAATTCGCTTGCCCGTGAAGGTGTGGCAACAGTCGAGATCAAATCAGGGTACGGACTGGATGTCGAAAACGAGCTCAAGATGCTGCGCGTCGCACGTTCGCTGGCAGGATCGTCCGGCATTTCGACGTCGACATCGTTTCTAGGTGCGCATACGGTTCCGGCGGAATTTACAGGCAAGGCAGATCAGTACATCGAGATGTTATGCGAGGAAGCTCTGCCGCGAGCAGTCGACGAAGGGCTCGTCGATGCTGTTGACGCCTACTGCGAGGGCATTGCTTTTTCAACAGATCAGATTGCGCGATTGTTCGAAACGGCTCAGTCGCTGAACCTGCCCGTGAAACTGCATGCGGATCAGTTGTCCGACTGCGGTGGTGCTGAACTCGCCGCAAGCTTCCACGCGTTGTCGGCAGATCACCTCGAATATACGTCGAAAGAAGGCGTAACCGCACTCGCCGCTGCGGGCAGTGTTGCCGTTCTGCTACCGGGCGCTTTCCTGACGCTCGGCCAGGCGCAGCTGCCGCCTGTCGACAGATTAAGGGAAGAGCAAGTGCCGATTGCCGTTGCCACCGATTGCAATCCCGGTACATCGCCGGTTTGCTCGCTTCGATCGGCGATGAATCTTGCAACGTCACTCTTCAAGCTGACACCCGAGGAATGTCTTGCCGGGACGACAAGAGAGGCTGCTCGCGCCCTGGGTCTTCTGCACGATCGCGGCACACTTGAGACAGGCAAACGTGCCGATGTCGCGGTATGGAACATCGGTCACCCCAGGGAATTGACCTACTGGCTTGGACTAAACGAGCTATCGGACCTCTTCATAGGCGGACGCGAAATCTTTCGCGCGTAAGGTGCCGGCACCACGCTATTCTGATGCCGAGCGGATCGCCGACACGCTCGCGTAGGTAGAAACACAGTAAGGCACACAGTACGTCAGCGATATTTTCCACAGCGCTGCTACCGACACGGTCCCGGCCAATAGTAAATCACCCTGATTGATTGCAACGAGTATCGTGCCGACGATGCCGCCAACCTTCAATCCCCGCAGCACGACGTCTTTTCGCAGTGCGATTTTCAGCCATGATGTCATTCGAAACCGAGACCTTAATTTGTTTGTTTGAAGTTCCGACCCATGATGCCTTCAAAGCAGTGAAATGCAGTGCTCAGGCTACTCCAGTTCAGTAACGATATCGCTGATATCCTTTCTCGACTGGACCGGTATGGTTTTCGGATAGCCGTATCGCAAGACACCGACAACCAACTCCTGCTCTTGATCGGCACCGAGCATGTCGAAAAACCGTTCGTCCTCGACAATTGCGCCCGTGGCCCACTTCGAACCGACGCCTGCCTCCGACAAATACAGCATCAGGTTCTGCATCGCACAGCAGCAGCTCGCGTAGTCTTCCCTTTGCAACACCTCGTCCTCTGATCTCCTGCAGGTGACAACGAGCCAGCCGGGTATTTCTGTCGCCGCTTTTGCCTTGAAATCGGCCCTCTTCACGTCTTTTTTGTCAGCCGTAATCTGGCGAATGAGTTCGACGTTTGCCTTCATTGCGTTTTCGCCCAGCAGATAGAAATGCCAGGGCTCTGTGACGTGATGGTTCGGCGCCCAGCGTGCAACTTCTATCGCGTCGAGTATCACTTGCCGGCTTACTGGTGTTTGCAGAAACAGTTTTATGGTTCGCCGGCCGCGGATGCGTTCCGCGAGTCGGCGCAGGTTCTGTTTCAGGTCTTTGGCGGCAGCCATTTTCACGAGGCACGCTCGATGATCATCGCTATCCCCTGCCCCACGCCGATGCACATCGTGCAAAGCGCGTATCGACCAGCCGTTCGCTGCAGTTGATACGCAGCCGTTGTGACCAGTCGCGCCCCCGACATCCCCAACGGGTGACCCAATGCGATGGCACCACCGTTGGGATTTACATTTTCTGCGTCGTCGGCAATACCAAGCTCCCGCAGCACAGCAAGCCCCTGGGCCGCAAATGCTTCGTTCAACTCGATAACATCCATTTGCTCGATCGTCAGGCCCGCAAGCCCGAGCACCTTGCGCGACGCCGGAACCGGCCCGATCCCCATGATGCGTGGTTCGACGCCGGCCGAGGCCCAGGCCACTATCTTAGCCATCGGTGTCAGTCCGTGTTCGCTGACAGCATCGTCGGAGGCGACCAGTAATGCACAAGCCCCGTCATTGATCCCCGCTGCGTTGCCGGCCGTTACCGTGCCGTCCTTGCGGACAATCGGCCGCAATTTCCCAAGGCCCTCAATAGTCGAGTCCGCGCGCGGGTGCTCGTCCGTATCGACAAGCACCGGGTCGCCACGTCGCTGCGGGACTGAAACCTGCGTAATCTCATTTTTCAGACGCCCGTTCGAGATCGCATCCGCGGCTTTCTGCTGGCTGCGCAACGCAAACCGGTCCTGGTCTTCACGGGAGATATCGTAGTCACGGGAAACATTCTCAGCCGTCTCAGACATGGAATCAACGCCGTACAGTTCCTCGAGTTTCCGGTTGACGAATCGCCAGCCCAGTGTCGTGTCGTAGATCTCCGCGTTCCGGTCGAAGGCCATAGTCGATTTCGCAATGACGAATGGCGCACGCGACATCGACTCGACGCCACCGGCAAGCACGATGTTCGCGTCACCAGCATTGATTGCGTGCGCCGCATTGCCGACCGCGTTCATACCTGAGCCGCAAAGCCGGTTGACGGTCGCAGCAGGTACGGACGCCGGTAGGCCGGCAAGTAACAAAGACATGCGGGCGACATTACGATTGTCTTCGCCGGCCTGGTTGGCGCAGCCGTAGACGACGTCGTCGATCGCCTCAGCCGGCAAACTTTGATGCCGCTCGATCAGCGCCCGAAGGGGAATCGCCCCGAGGTCGTCCGTCCGCAGCGATGACAACATCCCGCCGTATCGTCCAATTGGCGTTCGAATGGCATCGCAAATCCAGGCTTCCGGCATAATCACTTCCCCATTATTGTTCGCCAGGCGGCACGGCAGCATCGGCCACGGCAGCAGCACGATGGTATGACCGACCGAGATACACGCCGACGACTGCCCAGACTACTGCAATGCCCGCACCGATCGCTGCGACCGCGCCAAGCCCCAATCCCAAGCCGGCCGTTAATGCCGTGAAGCCCCATGCAGTCACCATGTCGCCACCGCGATAGACGACGATATCGATAACCGGCTTCGCCTTGAATCGCGTCTCCCTGTCGACAACCGTAAACAACATCTCCCGGCCTGGCCTCGTAATCGCGTAGTTGCCGGCGCGACGCACGATTTGCAGCCCGGCCACAACAGCAATGATAGGTGCGATAGCAACGATTAGTAGTCCGAAAACGATCAGGGCGGGGACCAGCGCAAGGGTAATTGACATGCCAAACTTCGTCGCGAGCCGGCCGGTCGCGAAAACTGCGGTGACAATTGCGAGCGAATTGACTGCAAGATCAATCCCGCCCCAGATCTGCATTCTTGCATCGCGATCAACATCGACCAGCAGATTCTTGATCTCAAAATAGACGAATGTGCTGATCGCGACGTAAAGCAGGATGAAGAGCCCGATGCCGAGTAAAAAGGGCTTGCGAAGGAACAATTCGAATCCCGCAAACGGATTCTTGCCAATTGCCTGCTGCGCACTCAGGTCCGCATGCACATCCTCGTTACCGAGTTCGGTGACTTTAAGCTTCTCCAGCTCCCTGATAATCACGATCGGGATCAACAGCATCACTGCTGCGATCAACATCAGATTAGTCGCCCCCAGGCTGTCGGCAAAAAAGGTCGGGATCGTCGGACCGACAATCGCGCCGGTGCTGGCGCCCGTCGCGATGATTCCGAAGAGGCGCGGCGCCTGATCCCTGGAAAACAAATCCGACATGAAGCTCCAGAACACCGAAATATGAAACAGACTGAAGACGCTGAGCCAGACATAAAAAGACTTATCGATATAGGTCGGGTTTTCCACGAAGGACGACCCGAAGTAAAAGACAAAGAACGAAAACGAGAAAAACGCATAGACGCTGGGGACCAGATTCTTGAACTGAACCCTGGAAATAACCGCACCATATACGCTGACAGCAACAAAGCTAAAAAAGAAAGTCGAAGTCCAGAGCCAGCTTAGCTCGGCATCGCTCCAGTCGCTGGACAACGCGTCACGTACCGGACGCAAAATAAAGTACGCCGCCATCAACGTAAACACGAACAGGAACGACAAGATTGTCGCCCTGAGTTCGTTTGCTTCGATCTTGGTGGCGGCCTTGATTATTCGTGCTATCGGGCCGTTGTTGTCATGCGTCCCGTTCGTCGCCATACGCCGGTTGCCTCCGAATACCGGTCACCGAAGCCGCATCATAAACACAAAAAAGGGGTGAATCACTCCGGGCATGGGTTGGCAGGCTTCAGTCTGAGACCGTGGCCCGCAGGGATGCGGGCCCCGAGCCTACAGGGACGTACTTGCGGCGTGTCTCAGAGTGAAGACTGGCAATTCATGTCCTCGATCGACATGCCCGGTTTATGGGACAGCAGTGGGTCTGACTCTCGACAATGACCGGATTCCCTTAATCCGACAGGACTTTGTCTGCCGCTTCTTTCAGCGCCTCTGCGGATAGCCGCACTTTATAATTTGGATTGGCATAAACAAACGATATTTCACCGGATGCATCTATAACATAAACAGAAGGCACTGCGAGTGCCCGATACTTGCTGATCGATGACTCGTCGTAGTCGCGGCCCTTGTCGTCCAGATAGTCGGCGAGCCGCTCGGCAACAGTGAAGGCAGTACCAAAAGCTCGTGCGGCATTGATATCAGCGTCCGACAGGATGACGTAGTCCAGTCCGTCAATATCCTCCTGTGTTTCCATTTTCAAGCTGGAATAAAGTTGGCCCGGGCGATCGTTACTCAGAAAAAGCACATCGAAACCGTTTGCTCTTATTTCCGGGATGACGTGCCTGAGTTCGGATAAGTGCATATTGCAGTAGGGGCACCAGCCGCCACGGAAAGAAATCAAAATGGTCGGACGTTCGAGATTATCCGGATCGAAATCGTAGGGTTCATCCTCGACCGTCCGAACGGTGAACGCCGGTGCGCGGTCACCAACCTGCAAAGGCGATATGTCTTCCGCCTTCGATGGCAAAGTAAAATCGTCGGCAGCGATCCCCTGTCGGCAGACTGAGACGACGAGCGATGCGATCAACAGCACGACAAACGTTGCGCGAGTGACATTTTGGGTGGCTGACATCTCAAATACTCCTGGGGACTGCCGATCTGACCGGCGATGCACCCCTTTTATTACAACGTAGCCCTGAATTACTCGTGTCTCAGGGCGTCGATGGGATCGAGATTCGCTGCCCTTTTCGCCGGCATGATGCCGAAGAAGAGTCCGACTGCAGCACTGAATATGAAGGCCGTGAGCACCGAACCCGATGTCACCACAGTCTGCCATCCGGCAAATTTGGCGGCGAACATCGCGGCGCCTGCCCCGACCGCAAGACCCAGGGCACCGCCGATCAGACAGAGCGTCATCGACTCGACCAGGAATTGCAAAAGAATATTGCCCTTCGTCGCTCCCAGGGCCTTGCGAATGCCGATTTCCCGTGTTCTCTCGGTGACCGTAACCAACATGATGTTCATGATGCCTATGCCACCGACAAGCAGGCTTACGCCGGCAATGCCTGCCAGCAGATAGGTAAATACTTGTGTGGCTTCCTGTCGCGCCTCAAAGAATTGCTTGCGATCGTGAATTGCAAAGTCATTGTCCTTGCCCGGCAAAATCCCGTGCTCGCGACGTAACACGCGTTCGATATCGACCATCGCCAATTCAACACTCGAACCAGGTGCCACCTTCGCGCTGATCGTCTCCACTTTGTCGGTGCCGGTTACGCGGAACTGTGCCGTTCTAAGGGGAATCCAAATGTCATCATCAGGATTTCTCCAGCCCGTCGTGCCCTTCGCCTCGAGGACCCCGATCACTTCAAAGTTGATCGAGCGTATTGCGATAGTGCGACCGAGGATACCGGTCGCATCGGTATCCAGCATCCCGGGTATTTCGTTGCCTACGACTGCCACCCTTTTTCGGCCCGAGTCGTGCGACGCTGTAAACATTTCGCCGAGTGCCATTTCAAATCCATGGACAATCGGATAGTTGGGCGTCGTACCCAGAATTCCGACGTTAATATTATGGTTACCGTATTTGACCTGATACCGCTCGCTGATTTCGGGTACGAACGCTTCGACGTGTCGGGATCCACGTACCAGAGCAGCTGCATCGTCCGTTGTCAGTGTCCGCAAGTTCCTTGCGACGCCGTG
>JAPUKV010000242.1 GCA_027295475.1 Pseudomonadota bacterium | reverse complement strand
GGAACTGATGTGTCATGCGGTCGACAAACCCTCCGATTTGAAGCCGTTGCTCGACAAAGTCGACACGCTCGCGATCGGACCGGGTCTCGGAACCGACGAGTGGGGCCGCGGTCTCTTTGACGAAATCGTCAAGTCTGATTTGCCGACGGTTGTCGACGCGGACGCACTGAATCTGCTCGCCGACTCAGTGCTGCGCCGCGACAACTGGATATTGACGCCGCACCCGGGGGAGGCTGCCCGACTGCTTGGCACGACAGCCGGGGCAATTCAGGAAAATCGCTTGAGTGCGATCGACGAACTCAGTAACAAGTATGGCGGCACGGTTGTACTAAAGGGAGCCGGATCGCTTGTATCGTCACAGGGCGGCTCGCCCTGGATCAGCACCGCGGGCAATCCGGGCATGGCGTCTCCCGGCATGGGCGATGTACTGACCGGCGTCGTTGCAGCATTCCTTGCGCAGGGACTGTCGTTAGAACAGGCGAGCGCATTTGGCGTCGAGATTCACGCGCGCGCTGGCGACCTGGCCTCAAGAACGGGTCAGCGCGGTTTGATTGCATCGGATGTCTTGCGGGAACTCAGGCCCCTGGTAAATCCGCAGTCATAACAATGGAACTTCGGGACGCAGCCGCGACAGAAAAACTCGGCAGGGACCTGGTTACATTACTTCCAGAGGATCCGGGCGGCTGGATGATCCTGTTGCAGGGAGAGCTGGGTAGCGGCAAAACGACGCTGGCACGGTCGATGCTGCGGGCATTGGGACATGAGGGGATTGTACCGAGCCCTACCTATACGCTGGTCGAGCCTTACCGCATAGGTGACCGGACGGTTTATCACGTAGACCTGTATCGCATCGCCGATGCCAGCGAACTCGAATTCCTTGGCTGGTCGGATCTTCGCGACGGTCTGCTGCTCATCGAATGGCCTGACCGGGTCGATGGGCTCACCGGGAAGGGTGATCTGCTGATCGAGTTGAGCTATTCAGGCAACGGCAGAAGCGCTGAAATCACAGGCCTCAGCGAGCGGGGCCGGGAGATGATCAGAAAAGGGGATCGAACCGCTAACAGCGATAAGGGGTCGAACCGCTAACAGCGATAAGGGGTCGAACCACCAAGGAAAGCGGGGCGCCCACTTGTCTTGGCCGTTCGGGCCCGTTGATTTTCAGGGCGGAGTGCCACGATTTTTCAGCGCTCCGGCCCTCATTTCCAGGGTTCTCATGCCCACACGATCGTACTTTTCTCTTTAAAAACATCCGGTATCTTCATAATTTTGAACAGAAAACATTGGCTTTTTTGCTCAGATTCGTATACTGATCGGACATAATCCTGCTTGTTCGAGAGCCAATTCAAAGACATGCCCCGGCTGCGCCTCATAGTGATTAGCCTTCTGCTGCTGACCCCCGTCGTCGGGCAAGCGGGCACCACGGTCGAAAACATCCGGGTTTGGACGGAAAACGGCAAAACACGCGTCGTACTGGATCTAAGCAAGCCGACAGAGCACAACATATTCACGCTGCGTGGGCCCGACCGCATCGTTGTTGACCTGAAAAACGGCAGACTCTCCGACTCCCTGGTCCGATTACCGGCGGGCACCGGTGTGATAAAAGCGTTTCGAACCGGTGTGCGAGCGAACGGCCAGCTTCGGGTCGTGCTGGATCTCACTGAACGGGTCCGATCAAGGAGTTTTACCGCGGGGCCGAACCAGCAGTATGGCGAGCGGCTCGTGATCGATTTACAGCGGCAGGGCAGCCTGCGGGCAGTCAGGCGTGCGTCAGAGGGTTACGTTCACGGCAGGGATATCGTCATTGCGATCGATCCCGGGCATGGTGGTTATGACCCGGGTGCGGTAGGCCGTGGCAGAGTAAAGGAAAAGGACGTGGCGCTGGCAATCGGTCGATTGCTTGCCAGTCGAATCGAAGACGAACCCGGCATGAAACCGATTCTTGTGCGAAAGGGCGACTACTATGTTGATCACCGCGTGCGCATGGAGATCGCCCGTCGCAACAAGGCCGATCTGTTCGTATCCATACATGCCGATGCTATCAACGATCGCCGCGCCAAAGGCGCATCCGTCTATGTGCTGTCGCTAAAGGGCGCAAGCGATGAGGCGGCCAAGCGACTGGCTCAAAGGGAAAATGCCGCCGGTCTCGTCGGTGGTGTATCGCTGGCCGATAAGGATCCCGTTCTGGCTTCGGTGTTGCTGGATTTGTCTCAGAATGCGGCGCTTAGCGCGAGCCTCGACGTCGGCTCAAAAGTTATCAGAGAACTTGGCAAGGTAGGCACAATACATCGAAGGAAAGTTCAGCAGGCAGGTCTATTGGTGCTTAAATCGCCGGATGTCCCGTCGATTCTTGTTGAAACCAATTTCATATCGAATCCGCACGAAGAGAAGAAGCTCGGGGACCGTGCACATCAGAGAAAGCTCGCGTCTGCGATCATGGCAGGTATCCGGGGCTATTTTTACCAGAATCCGCCGTCCGATACGCAGCTCGCGATGGATCTCAAGCGCACGTCGGCGAAGCAGGTCAGTCATGTGATTTCCCGTGGCGATACGCTGAGCGAAATCGCGGAGCGATATAACGTCAGCATGTCGGCGATCAGGTCTGTCAACAAGCTATCCAGCAATCGGCTACGCATCGGTCAGACCCTGAGAATTCCGGTTTTCGCCGGTACGTAAATAAATGGGGTCTGTCCCGGGGTCCGTCCCCAACCTAATTGCGTTAATATCCTGTTATGCCCATTCGCCTGTTGCCAGGTCACCTGGTCAATCAAATCGCTGCCGGCGAAGTCGTCGAGCGGCCGGCCTCGGTTGTAAAAGAACTCGTGGAAAACAGTCTGGATGCCGGTGCCAGTGCGATCGTCGTCGACATACAGTCAGGTGGGCAAAAACTTATTCGCGTCCGTGACAATGGATCCGGCATTCCCAAAGATGAAATGGAACTGGCGCTGGCACGCCACGCCACCAGCAAAATTACCAGCATTGAGGACTTGCAGGCGGTCGCGTCCCTGGGATTTCGCGGCGAAGCATTGCCGAGCATTTCCTCGGTGGCGCGTCTTACGCTCTGCTCGCGATTTTCGACCGGTGATTCGGCGTGGCAGGTCGAGGCAGACAACGGTGTTGTCAGTTCGCCTCGCCCGGCCGCTCACCCTGCCGGCAGTACAGTCGAGGTGCACGACCTCTTTTACAATACGCCGGCACGACGAAAATTCCTGCGAACCGAACGGACCGAGTTCAATCACATCGACAAGTGGGTTCGGCGGCTCGCATTGGCACGGCCGGATGTTGCATTCACATTGACACATAACCGGCGTACGGTTCTCAAGCTCGCTGCAGCGAGAGACGATGACGAACGCCTGCAACGAGTGAGCAGGATTTGCGGTGAGGCGTTTGCGGCGCAGGCGGTTTTTGTGCACCGGGAAGCCGAGGATATTGCGCTGTCAGGATGGCTTGGATTGCCGACATTCAATCGCAGCCAGCCGGATCTTCAGTTCTGGTTTGTCAATGGCCGCAGTATTACTGACAAGACACTGAGGCACGCCGCCCGACATGCCTACCGCGACGTTCTCTTCCAGGGCCGGTTTCCGGCCTATGTGCTGAGTCTGAGCATGGACCCCGCACTGGTGGATGCGAATGCACACCCTGCCAAGCACGAAGTCCGGTTCCGGGATGGCCGGCGCGTGCACGGCATGGTGTCACAGGCCATCGAATATGCATTGAGTGAAACGCGGCCTGGTGGTCACGACGTCGTTCCTTTGGCATCGGTGCCCGCAAGGTCCGGCGCGCCCGGGCAGAGATGGATGCCGCTGGCGGGCGGTGCTGCGCCCTCGCCTGCGGCCGTCGCGGAAGCAATCGGCGCGTATCGAACCCTGGCTAGTGCGCACCCGGCAGGTGAAGCCGTAGCGGTTGCCGACAAGGTCGACGTTCCGCCACTCGGTTTTGCGATCGCGCAGCTTGCCGGCGTCTATGTGCTGGCCGAAAACGCAGACGGACTTGTCATCGTCGACATGCATGCAGCACACGAGCGAATCGTCTACGAAAAACTGAAGAGATCATTCGACACCGAAGCAATCGTTCGTCAGCCATTATTGGTGCCTGTGACGATTGCAGTTTCCGAAAGTGAA
>JAPUKV010000241.1 GCA_027295475.1 Pseudomonadota bacterium | reverse complement strand
GCGAAGATACCGTTCATCTGCTTCGACCTTGCAGGCGGCGCCAATATCGCGGGCTCCAACGTGCTCGTCGGCAAAGAAGGGGGTCAGATGGACTTCCTGAGCACGGCCGGATACAGCAAGCTGGGCCTGCCGGGCGACATGGTGCCGGGCCTTACCGACGCCAACGGCCAGCCTTTCGCAAATACCGATTTCGGCCTTGCATTCCACTCGGACAGCGCCTTTAAGCGCGGTATGGAAGCCAGTATGAGTCCCGGTCGCAGCACGCAGTTGAACGGGGCGATTATTCCCGCGCGTTCTGACAATGACACCGGCAACAATCCCCACAATCCGCTCTATGGCATCGCCAGAGCGGGTGCGGACGGCTCCATCCTGACCCTGGCCGGCTCCGAGAACACCGACTCCGGTGGCAACTCGGCGCTGCCCCTGGCCCTGATGGACCCGGAGCTTCGTCCGACCAAAGTCGATCGACCGGGCGACGTAACTGGCCTGGTCGATACCGGACAACTGGTCGGCATCCTTAGTGCCAGAGACGCAACGGCGGTCATGGAGTCCATTTACCGCATCAGCGAGCAGAAAATGGGGGTTGTAACTGCGGACGCCGTCCTGCAAGACCTGGTACGTTGCGGCTACATGAAGGCAGCGGATATTGCCGAACGCTTCGGCGGCGTGCCGCTCGATCCTGGCCAGGACCCGATGATCGTCGGCCCGGCCGGCATCTTCTCCAACGCCGAATTCGCCGACACTGGCCGCGACGGCCGGGAATTCCGCAAGACGGCATCGATCATGAAACTGGTCATGAACGGTTTTGCCGGTGCCGCCTGTATCGAAATGGGTGGATATGACTACCATGGCGGCGCTCGCGCCGAAGGTGAAGTCAAAGACTTCCGCGCCGGACGCTGCATGGGTGCCTGCATCGAGTATGCCGCCCGTGTCGGTGTGCCATTGATGATGTATGTCTTCAGTGATGGTTCACTTTCAAGCAATGGTGCTATCGACAATTCGCTTGAGGGCCGGGGCAAGGGCGAGTGGGTCAGTGACAACTCGTCAACCGCGGCGGCCTTTTTTATGGTCTTTGATCCGAACGGGCGAGCAACACTCAGGACCAGCCCCGGCAAGACAGCTGCACAACATCAGCAGCTCGGCTATTTCGATGCCGGGGCCTCCGTTCAGCGGGCTGCAACGCCGGCGGCAAACAACGTAAACCTCCTCGTCAATACCGTGATCCTGAATTACATGGCACTGCACGCCGAAGAAGGCATGTTCGACACGCTGTTCCTGAACCACGGCCTGGGCAACACGACGTTGCAGGACAGCCTGATGGCGTTCCAGCCAATCGTGAACGGTATTATCGGCCCCCTTAACCCAACCTAAGGGGTCGAACCGCTAAGGGACGTAAGGGGTCGAACCGCTAAGGCGTCTTAACGGTTCGACCCCTTTTCCTCACCTTTCACTATAATGCCGCCAACCGCAGCAGTTACAGACATCAACTGAAGAGAACGACATATGTCGGCTGAAAGCAGCCTGCCAGATCTGCTGGCCTGCCCCCGATGCGACAAGACGCCGTTGTCGCAAGATGATCAGACCGGCGAATTCCGCTGCGTCGCCTGCAAAGTTGATTTTCCCTCGGTAGGCGGCATCCCCTGGATGTTTACCGAGCCCCGGTACAGCCTGGGCGAGTGGCGAAACCGCCTGCACTTCTTACTCAAGCGCCTGGGTCAGGATGTCCAGCGCATCGATTTCGAACTCAAGCACGATAACCTGCATGCGCTGACGCGCAAACGCCTGCAAGGTCAAAGACAGGCCGCGCACGAACACAGAGACTCGCTGCAGAAGATACTTGCACCCATGGATGTGCAAGCCTCGCAGACAGCTTACGAGTCGTATCTCGCCTTGAGAACCAGGCTGCCCTCCGATCAGGGACTGAATACCTACTATCCGAACGTACATCGGGACTGGTCGTGGGGAGATGAGGAAAACGAAGCTTCGTTCGAGCAAATCCGTCATGTTCTGAATGGCAATGATGACATCGGCGATACTCTCGTGCTCGGCGCCGGCGCCTGTCGCCTGGCATACGACCTGCACATGAAATGCCAGGCAGGCAACACCATCGCAATGGACTTCAACCCCCTGCTGCTCCTCGTTGCGGACAAAATCACCCGGGGAGAATCGCTGGAGCTGTATGAGTTTCCGCTTGCGCCGAAAACCATGGACGACAACGCAGTGCTGCGCACACTTTCAGCGGAGGTGCCGGTACGGGATGGTTTTCATCTGGTATTCGGCGACATCTTGCGACCGCCATTCGCCATGGGCTGTTACGACACGGTTGTTACACCGTGGGTCATCGACATCATTACCGAAAACCTGCCCGTACTGGCAGCACGAATCAACGGCCTGCTCAAGCCGGGCGGCCGCTGGATCAATTTCGGTTCGCTGGCGTTTGCTCACCCGGGGTTTTCAAGAAAATACAGCCCTGAGGAAACGGTCGCGATTGTTGCAGAGACTGGATTTGAATCACCTGTTGTGCACGAGGCAAGCATCCCATATATGTGTTCTCCTGCCAGCAGACACGGCCGCCGGGAGACGGTCTTTACTTTCTCGGCGACCAAGAAAGAGAACGTTTCGGCACCGGCACGGCATAAGGCGCTCCCCGACTGGCTCGTCACCGGCAAGGAGTCAGTGCCGTTGGGCCAGTCATTCAAAACGCAGGCAACGACAGCGCATATTTACGGATACGTGATGTCCCTGATCGACGGCAAACGATCGATCCAGGATATGGCGAAGCTAATGGAAGAACAGAGACTCATGACGCGAAGAGAAGCGGAGCCGGCTATCCGTACTTTCCTTACCCGCATGTACGACGACAGCCAGCGACAAACGGGGTATTGATTCGCTCGTCCACGATCGCTCGTCACGACGGGCTCCAACAAATCACCCTCCAGCGCTAATAGCACTCCGGTAGGAGCCCGTCCTGACGGGCGATTCCTTAACTCATTGTATTTTTTCATCGAGCCGGCGACTCAGGATGGGCACAAGCCACGGCAAGAAACGGGTTATATAATGTATCTGCTTCGCCGTCCTGTCTGGAAAGACGTGTCTGCTGTTTCTGCGGACTCCTTTAATAATAGCCGCAACCACATCCGCCGGATCGGTGGCCATATCAACCGGAATTTCCCGACGTTCGTCATAACCGAACTGGTCGGAATCGAGAATCGGCGTGCGACTGAAGAAAGGGAAGACTGTCGTTACATTAACATCGAATTCTTCCAGGTCACCGGCCAGTGCTTCGCTAAAACCACGCAAGCCGTATTTGGCAGCACAATATGATGTCAGGCCTTTCGATCCAACCCACCCGGCAATCGATGAAATATTGACGATGTGCCCGCTGCGACGCTCGATCAGGTGGGGGAGAAACAGGTGGCACAGTCGCATCGGCGCAAGCAGATTAATCTGCATCAGTTGTTCCCATCTGTCCCGCGGCACATGGTCGAAACGGCCGCCGACTCCTATGCCCGCGTTATTAACGATCACATCGGGTATCGCATTTTTTTTTACGACTTCGTCAAAAAGAAACTGGCAGCCGTCCTCACCAGACAGATCCGCGGCAATCGACGCCTTTATGGTCCCTGGCGCAGCATCCATATCGGCCTGCAACGTGTTTAAACGGCGTTCATCGATATCGGAAAGAATCAGCCGGCTGCCAGCGGCGAGGAACTGACGCGTCATCTGTCGACCGAAACCACCGTCAGCGCCTGTAATCAAAACCAGCGCCTGATTGAGATCAGTCATATTTTGCCCCGCAATTAATCGGTAGAATGTAATTCAAAAGCAATAAACTGTGCAAATGAAAATCCTGCGTACACCCGACGAACGATTTCAGAATCTGTCTGACTACGAATTCGAACCGCATTACGTGGACATCGACGAAATGCGCATGCACTACGTCGATGAAGGCCCTGCCGATGCACCGCCTGTATTGCTATTGCACGGAGAACCGAGCTGGTCGTACCTTTACCGACACATGATTCCACCGATCGCATCCGCTGGGCTTCGGGCCGTCGCGCCCGACCTGATTGGCTTCGGAAAATCCGATAAGCCGGCGGCTCAAAGCGATTACAGCTACGAGATGCACGTGGCCTGGATGTTGCAATTCCTGGAGAAACTGGAACTGAAAAACATCACGCTCGTTGGTCAGGACTGGGGCTCATTAATAGGACTCAGGCTTGCTGCAGAAAACGAGGAGCGGTTCGACCGAATCGTTCTCGCCAACGGTGGCTTGCCGACCGGAGATCAGGTGATGCCTAGAGTTTTCAGAATCTGGCGGGCATTCGCGCGTTTCAGCCCGTGGTTTCCCATCGGCCGGATTGTTCAGTCGGGCACCGTTTCGACATTACCACCTGACGTAAGTGCAGCTTATGACGCTCCGTTTCCGAATTCGACGTACAAAGCAGGGGCGCGCGCGTTTCCGAAGCTGGTGCCAAGCACGCCGGATGATCCGGCAGCGTCCGCAAATCGTGCAGCATGGGAAGTTTTCAGGAAATGGCAGAAGCCTTTTCTCACCGCCTTCAGCAACCGTGACCCTATTACGCGCGGTGCTGACAAGGCGTTTCTTGAACGAGTGCCCGGCGCGAAAGATCAGCCGCATACGACAATCAGAAACGCCGGACATTTTTTGCAGGAAGACAAGGGACCGGAGCTTGCGAAGGTGGTCATCGACTTTGTGAGAGGTCAATAGAACCCAATAACCGACCGGAAACTAGAAATATGACCCTAATGGGGCCATGCTTCAGGCCAAAGGCCGAATGGACTCCGCCAACAGCAACAAACAGGCCGTTATGTCTTTTTTCGACGAACTCAAGCGTCGCAATGTATTTCGTGTAGGTATTGCCTATGCCATCGCCACATGGGTATTGCTGCAGATCACGGAGGTCGTAACACCCATACTTGGCCTGCCGGATTGGGCCCCAAAACTCATCTTCGTGATTCTTGCAGTCGGCTTCGTTCCGGCATTGATCTTCGCCTGGGCCTTCGAGCTGACGCCGGAGGGCCTGAAAAAAGAAAAGGACGTCGATCGCTCGGAGTCCATCACCCGCCACACGGGTCGCAAGCTGGATTACATCATCATTGCTGTGCTTGGGCTGGCCGTCAGTCTGTTGCTGGTAGACAGGTATACCGGGCAACCTGTATCTGACTCGCAGCAAATGGTCAAAAAGTCGATTGCCGTATTACCGTTCGTCAACATTAGCTCCGACAAAGAACAAGAATATTTCTCCGATGGCATAACA
>JAPUKV010000240.1 GCA_027295475.1 Pseudomonadota bacterium | reverse complement strand
GCAGCACCTGCATCAGCACACCGGCGACTGCGAGCAGGCCGCCGACGCCAAACGCCGTCAATGCCCGCGGCAGGCGCAAGTCCATGATGATGTTGCGGGTATTGTCCTGAGCATTGCCGGAAAGCGACTGCCAGACATCTGCGGCGCTCATATCGGCACTTCCCGACAGCAGCGCGAACACTCCGGCAAGCAGCGCGAACAGCATCAGTATGGGGAACAGCAGGCTGGGGCGGGTATGCGCCAAGAATCACTCCTTTCGCTTGAAAATGGACTGCCTGGTCAACGAAACCGGCATTGTAGTTGATCGGCACCGTCATCTGGACAGCCTCTCCCAATTGTGCAAAATGAGGGAACAGTAATGAGTAACGATCACATCGATTCAGACGGCTTCCGCGCCAACGTCGGCATCATTCTTTCCAATGATGACGGGAAGCTGTTGCTCGCCGGTCGCATCGGAAGCAAGGGTTGGCAGTTTCCGCAAGGAGGGATGCAAGAGGGGGAAAGTGCGGAAGAGGCAATGTTTCGCGAGCTGCATGAGGAGGTCGGCCTGCAGGAAAGTGACGTCGAAGTCCTCGGCTCAACCAACGATTGGCTGCGCTATCGATTGCCGGAAAAATTTGTGAGGCGCGGCAGCAAACCGCTTTGCATAGGGCAGAAACAACGTTGGTTTATTCTGCGGCTCGACGGACCGGACGAACGCGTTCGCGTCGATCGATCCGACACACCGGAATTCGATCGATGGCGTTGGGTGGAATTCTGGCGGCCGGTTAACGAAGTGATTTATTTCAAGCGTCGTGTCTATGCGAGGGCGCTGTATGAACTTGGCCCGCATGTATATCCGGATGGATTGCCGCCACGGCCGAGATGGTGGCCGAAACGTTGGCGAACAGTCTTCGACAAGGATCTCGCGCAAGCAGACGAAGAATTCGGTGGCTAGAACGGCTTAATGATTGCCAGGCCAACAATTAGCAGTAGAAAAATTGTCGGCAGCTCATTGAACCAGCGAAGCCACCTGGTGTTGTCAGGCAGGTGCCCCGATTCAAGCCGCTGAATCCAGCGCATGCAGCGAAAGTGATAAACCACCATGCCGACGAGCAATAGCAACTTGGCCTGAAACCATTCCCGGGCCAGGAGCGCCGGGTTGAAATACAGCAACGCAATGCCGAACGACGACGTCAGGACGGCGCCAATGCTCATAATGATGAGTAGCCGTCGCTCCATGACGGTGAAGCGGCTGCGGCTTATGTCATCTGTTGCCTCCGAGTGATAAATAAAGAGCCGCGGCAGGTAAAAAAGACCGGCAAACCAGGTCACCATGAAGGCGATATGGAGTGCTTTTAGCCACAAATACAAGGTAGATAGCTGCATTCAGCGGGCTCCTCTGCCTGCGACGCAGGGGCCAATATGTGGCCCCGAAGCATGATTTATAACCAATTCCGTGATCTGCTGCACTTCTGTTTGCCCCGGTGACCGAGTACCATGAGATGCCCGGACCGGACAGAATACAGACAATCTGCCAATGAAATCACCGTCCCACATGCCTGGAATGGGCCGCAACTGGGTGCAAACTGCCACCGTGGCGGTCGCACTTGTTTTCGGCGCCTACCTGATATTTGAGTTCGGCCGTATTCAGGCCAATTACAATATTGTCGACGCGAGTTCCGCGCGACAGGAACTCGTGAACGAAATAAAGGGTCTTGAAGACCAGATTGTGGCGCTCAAACAGGAGATTGCGCTCCTCGAGACGCACCGGGATATCGATAACGAGGCATACCAGGTCGTGGAAACGAACCTCGGAGACCTGCAAAGAAAAATTCAGGAACAGCGTGAAGCAATCGCATTTTATCGAGGTATCGTGTCCCCGGCGGATGGCGGCCGTGGCTTGCGAGTCCAGGATCTCAAGCTGACAAAAGGCAAAGACGAGCGCCAATATCATGTGCGACTGGTGCTGGTTCAGGTGATGCAACACGATCGCAGTGTCAAAGGCGAAGTGGATTTCAGCATCGACGGTGCTCAGGACGGCGTCGACATAACATACGCCCTGGAGCAGTTGTTGCCGGCGGATGCTGACAGTAACTGGCCGTTTTCATTCAGATATTTTCAGGACTTTGATCGCGAACTGGTGTTGCCCGCAGGGTTTACGCCGGAGAGGGTCAACATCGAAGTCATCTCGCGAACAAAATCAATTGCGAGTGTCAAACAGAGTTTCCGCTGGGGCACTGGCCAGAGCTAGTTTAAAGGAGCAGCGAAAATGTTCGGGCGCAAACAACGCAAACAAAGTGTCATCGATACACTGATAGGACCTAATTCAAGAATTAACGGTGATCTTCATTTTGAAGGTGGCTGTCACATCGACGGTATGGTAAAAGGCAGTGTCTCCTCAGATCCGGAGAGCAATTCGGCAGTGAGCATCTCCGAGGAAGGCGGTGTTGAGGGTGGCGTTAGCGTATCTTATGTCGTGTTGAACGGTATCGTGCGCGGCGACGTGTACGCCAATCAGCGTGTGGAACTGGGCCCGACGGCAAGGGTCATAGGTAACGTGTATTACAATCTGATCGAAATGGCGATTGGTGCCGAGATTAACGGCAAACTCGTGCACCAGC
>JAPUKV010000024.1 GCA_027295475.1 Pseudomonadota bacterium | reverse complement strand
TATCTCGCAGCTGGATAGTCAGATGACCTTTATAGACTATAAATAATTCATCCTGATCATCGTGCTTGTGCCAATTTGTTTCACCGATGCCTTTAGCGACTTTGAACAATTGACCATTCGCAGTGCCAACAATTTTTTGCGACCAGTGCTCACTAATTGTCGCCAGTTCTTCGCGTATATTTACTTTTTCCATAGGATGGACTCCCATTAAGTCGGAGTTTGACCGATCAGTAGTACGCAAGAGCGAGTATCGCATCCCGTCTAACCGTACTTCATAAGTTCAGTGCCTCCTGGGTCATTATCTTGAGGCTTGGTAGTAAATACTCAGAAAACCACGGGTTCCTCTTCAGCCAAATATTGTTCCGTGGACTTGGATGCGGCAATGGAACGATGCCTGGTCCGTAATCTCGCCAGGCACGTACGGTTTCGGTCAGATTCTTTTGCACTCTCGCTAAATGCCAACGTTGCGCGAACTGACCGATGACCAATGTCAGTTCAACGTGCCGAAGGCTGCTTAGCAACAGCTGTCGCCATGCCTCCGCACACTCCGGCCTTGGTGGCAGGTCCCCTGATTTTCCCGATCCCGGATAACAAAACCCCATCGGCAGGATGGCAACTTTGCCAGGGTCATAGAACGTTTCTCTGGAGACGCCCAACCATTCCCGCAGCCTCACGCCGCTCGGGTCATCAAATGGTATGCCGCTTTCATGGACACGGCGACCGGGTGCCTGGCCGGCAATCAGGATTGTCGCTCGAGGGTCAATTTGTAATACAGGCCGGGGGCCCAATGGCAGTGACTTCTCGCACAACCGACATTCTCGTACCGACTGCAGGAGTTGAGAAAATTGCTGACTCATGATCCGGACAGGGCATTGTCCAATATAACTTTGGTCGCCATTTTTGCGGTTTCGGCCGCGTTTGGTGTGCCGGCGACTTGCGCGGTCACGATCGAACCTTCCAGCAATATCGCAATGGTTGTGGCAACGGCATGTGCATCCGGAATATTCGCGGCCTCCGTCAATTCTTCGATGTAGGAAAGCGTAAGGCGCTTGTACTCCTTGCACACTTCCCGAATAGCGCTGTCTGGCTCGGAATACTCACCAATCGCGTTGATGAACATGCAGCCATAAAATTTGTTATCCGAAAACCAGGCGTGAGCCACATCAAAGATGGCCAGTAGCCGGTCATACGCCGTCTCTCCGCTATTATCCACGGCCTTCATGAACTGGTTCCTGAAGCGCCCGTCGTGATGTCGTAGCGCTGCAAGAATCAGTTCTTCCTTGGAGCGAAAGTGATGGTACATGGTCTTTTTGGAAACCCTGGCCTCCTCGGCAATCCGATCGATGCCGGTCCCGTGATAGCCGTGGGCCGAAAACAACTTAATCGCGGCATCCACCAGGTTCTGTCGTTTTGTTGACATAAAAATACACCGTTCTGTTACTTCAAGTATTGAGACTTTTACCCATTGAAACCCTTTATTTTACAGGCATTCAGCGGATTACTTCTCGCACGTGTCGAATCTTTTTCGAAAAAGGCCTTGACAGTATACACAGATCTGTTTACATTCGTCCACCTTAAGTAAACCGATCTGTTTACTTGGAACGAGTGTAAGGAGCCATGCTATGCCAAACATAAGCCCCATCAACCTGGACCAGCCCGGACCGGCTACCGACATCGTCAATACTGTTAAAGCGAAACTCGGTGCTGTGCCGAACATTTTTGCCACCATGGCGCAGTCGCCAGCGGTACTTGAAGGCTTTCTCGCTTTCAACGGCGCACTGAGTTCTGGCCGCCTGACTGCCGGCGTCCGTGAGCAAATCGCCCTGGCAGTGGCCGGAGAGAATGAGTGTGACTACTGCGCTTCGGCGCACAGCTTTGTGGCGAAGTCTTCAGGTATTGACGCAGCCGAAGCAGCACTGAATCTTGCAGGCAGCGCGACTGACCCTAAGGTGGCCGCGATCATCGGCTTCGCCCGCGATGTCGTCCGCTCGCGTGGACTGTTAGAGGATCCCGCAAGCTCGCTCAATGAGCTGCGCAACGCAGGGCTTACGGATGCTGAGATCGTAGAGACGCTCGCTCACGTTGGCCTGAACCTCTTCACCAACTATTTCAACCATGTTGCAAACACGGAAATCGACTTTCCGTTCGTGACGGCGGTCGCCAAGAACAGCGCCGCGTAATTTCAATCAACCTAAGGAAATATACCAATGAAACTCAGATCACCCTTAATGGCACTCGTTGCGTTATTCGGCTTCGCCGGCAATGCGATGGCGGCCGATTACACGAATAGCGCCCCGGCGGTGCAGGGCTACGACGTCGTCTCCTACCAAACCGGTAAACGACCGGTCCGCGGCAATGGACATTTTGTCTCGGTTTACGACGGTGCCACCTATCAATTTTCCAGCGCGGACAATCAGCAGCTATTTGAGAGCAACCCTGAGAAATACGCACCGGCGTATGGTGGCTTTTGCGCGTTCGGCGCATCCGTTGGCAAGAAATTTATTGGCGATCCGGAAGTATGGCGAATTGTTGATGGAAAACTCTACCTGAATCTGGACACGCGAATTCAGGCTGAATGGCTGAAAGACGTACCCGGCCGAATCGAGAGCGCCGATGCGAACTGGCGCAACATCAAAGATAAAGATCCGGTATCCCTTTGAATGATCGTTAATTGGTGGTCGTCCAAGGGCGACCACCTTCCATAAATGAATATTCTTGACGTATTAAACATCACATTGAGGAGTAAGAAACATGAGTAATTTGACGAATGACGTAAACGAGCAGGACGCAATCACCAAGGTCGTCCAGCACTACATTGATGGTGCCAGATCCGGCAAAGGCGACGACATGAAGCCCGCATTCCACGAGGACGCAACCGTTTTCGGCTATGTCGGACCCGATCTGTTCGCAGGACCCATCCAGAACCTTTTTGCATGGAATGACGACAACGGTCCGGCGACGGAACTAGAGGACCGAATTGCCAGCATCGATGTCATTGGCACTGTTGCAACCGTTCGGCTTGAGCTTGAAAACTGGACCGGTATTCGTTTCACCGATTTGTTCACGCTTCTGAAAGTTGACGGTGACTGGAAGATCATGAACAAAGTCTTCCACGCGCACGCGTAAGGCCGGCAACATGAAAGCATACATCACACAGAAATACGGCGCCGACGGACGTTTCGAACTTGCTGAGGTCGACACACCGGAACCGGGTGCGGGCGAGATCCTCATCAACGTCAAAGCCACCAGCATCAATCCAATCGATAACAAGCTGTTGCGGCATGAGCTCGGGTTCAATCCAGAACTGCCGGCAATTCTGCACGGCGACGTGGCGGGTATCGTCTCTGCCACAGGACCGGGTGTGCGAAAGTTTGCAGTTGGCGACGAGGTTTATGGGTGCATCGGTGGATTTATTGGTACGCCGGGAGCACTTGCGGAATACGTTCCCGCGGACGAAAATTTGGTAGCGCATAAACCGAAATCGCTTAGCTTTGCCGAGGCCGCGGCACTGCCGCTCGTTGTATTGACTGCCTGGGAATCGCTCATCGACAGCGCAAATATCCAGCCAGGCGAGCATGTGCTCGTGCATGGCGGCACCGGCGGTGTCGGTCACATCGGTGTCCAGTTGGCCAAGGCCAAAGGAGCCCGTGTTGCGGCAACCGTATCCTCGGACGACAAAGCAGAGATCGCTCGCGGCCTCGGCGCTGATGACGTCATAAATTACCGCGAGGAGTCGGTCGATGCCTATGTCGAACGGCTCACCGGCGGGCGCGGATTCGACGCGGTTTACGATACGGTCAGTGGGCCCGTCTTTGACCAGTCTCTTAACGCAACGCGCATCCGCGGCCGCATCGTAACCGTGTTTACCGGCACCGAACCGACCACGCTGGACCTGATGAACGCGTTCATCAATGCTGCGACGGTACACACGCAGAACATGTCGATCCCGCTCATTACCGGCGAAGGGCGCGCGCACCACGGCGAGATCCTGCAAGAAGCTGCCATCCTGGCCGATGCCGGCAAGCTCACGCCGCTGATCGATCCGAACCAATTCTCTTTCGCGCAAGCCAACGAGGCTCACGCGCTGTTCGAGTCAGGCAAGCACATCGGGAAGATCGTGCTGGATGGGGAATGGAACTAAAACGTAATAGGTCGATAGATTTCTCATGTAGCGACTATTTGTCGAGTTTGATCCGTGATTGCTTAGCCTTCCCCTCTAGGCACACGGTACGTGGGCCCCGCCATTGGCGGGGTCCGTTTTTAACAAATAGACGAGCGGGAGGAAATCCCGCATGGGACCAGTATCACATCTTAGATGTTGATCGACTGTGCAGTGCCGGTTTCATGTCATGCGAATCACGAACCAGAGTGCAAGCGACTTGTAATCATTACCAGAAAAAGCTCACGTAGGCGTACAGACCCTCGTAGGACGTGTTCCACCGGCCCTTCCAGCCTGAATTGTTGACACCGACGTCGAGATCGAACAGATTGAAACTTAGGCCAATACCAGCATTTTCAAACATCTGATAGTTCACGCCAAGCGATGTGTTTATCAGGCTGCCGTCATAGTCGCCGACGTTAGCGCTCATCCAGTCAAAGCGACCTTTGAGCGCCCAACTCGATGAGATTGAGTACATGTTGTAGTGCGCAAAAACTCCATCGGTGTTGCTAAGCAGCCCATTGGTACACATGATGCAAGCCGCCCAGGACAGGTTTCGCGATGAGATTCGTGGCTGAATTTACCCGTGATTCCTTTACCTGCGGACACGGTGCTATCTGGCCGAGGCTTCGGTGAGGTCGCCATCGATTGTAATAGGCGATGAA
>JAPUKV010000239.1 GCA_027295475.1 Pseudomonadota bacterium | reverse complement strand
TAGAGCGCCACGTTGACATCGTGGAGGTCGGCGGTTCGAAACCACCATCGCCCACCACCCACAAAGCTCTGTGCGCATAGTCAGCATCGAGGCGGCAGCAGTTGGTCCGGTCGCCTGCATAAACCGTTTTTAGCGAAGTTTCTTGGAAATCAGGCATTTCCGGACTTGTGTCTTTAGGATTGCGGCTATAAAATTCGCGTCCCGCGATAGCTGTACTGCAGGATCGCGGAATTTGCTAATGGCTGGAGGACTGGAATATCGCAGGCCCAAAGCGCGTCAAGCGCAATGAGGAAATCGAGGCACCTGAAGTTCGGGTAATTGATGCCGCCGGCGAACAGGCGGGCGTCATGCCTCTCGAAGCGGCGATTGAAGTTGCGAAGGAAGGCGGGCTGGATCTTGTAGAAGTCTCGCCAATGGCGGAGCCACCTGTTTGCCGGGTAATGGATTTCGGCAAGTATTTGTTCGAACAGAACAAGAAAGCACAGTCCGCCAGGCGCAAGCAGAAACAGGTACACGTAAAGGAAATCAAGTTTCGTCCAGGTACGGAGGAAGGTGACTACCAGATAAAGCTGCGAAAACTCGTTGCTTTCCTGGAGATTGGAGACAAAACTAAAGTCACATTGAGATTTAGAGGCCGCGAGATGGCGCATCAGGAATTGGGCGCAAATCTGCTGGCCCGGGTCAGGGAAGATCTCGATGCCATTGCCATAGTTGAGCAGATGCCGCAGATGGAAGGTCGGCAAATGATTATGGTGATGGCACCGAAGAAAAAGTGAGTAACGACAGCTAACCCCGATTTAGTTCAGGGTGATGTCACTACCCGCCTGCAACGGCGATGAGTCGAAACGGCTCGATCGTACGCTGCAAGGCTAATAGATGGAGACAAAATGTCCAAGATGAAGACCAACCGGGGCGCCGCCAAGCGCTTCCGCCGGACGGCTAAGGGCGGCTTTAAGCGGGCCCAGTCCCACCGCAGTCATATTCTCACGAAGAAAAGTTCGAAGCGCAAACGAAAGCTGAGCAAGACCCTGCAGATTGCTGCCAACGACGTGAAGCAGGTGCGTCGCTTGCTTCCTTACAGCTGAGCGGAGATTGAGAAATGGCAAGAGTTAAGAGAGGCGTCGTCGCCAAGGCTCGTCACAAGAAAGTTCTCGACAAAGCCAAGGGATACTATGGTGCTCGAAGCAAAGTTTACCGGGTAGCCAAGCAGGCGGTCATCAAGGCCGGGCAATATGCATATCGTGACCGGCGCCAGCGCAAGCGGCAGTTTCGGGCGCTCTGGATTACACGTATAAATGCGGCTGCACGTATACACGGGTTATCCTACAGCCGTCTGATCAATGGCCTGCACCGTGCGGAAATCGATATTGACCGCAAAGTGCTGGCGGACATCGCAGTACACGATCCTGAAGCATTCGGTGCGATTGCAGCTCAGGCAAAAGCCAGCCTGGCCGACAGCCAGCCCGAATAATCCAGGGTAGGGGACTAGCGACGTGCCTGGGCCCCGGTGACATCCATGCAGGCATTGAGTGAGCTGGTTCAACTGGCGCAATCTGAGATCGATTCCGCTGCCGATCTGAACGCGTTGGACGCGGTCAGGGTTACCTACTTTGGCAAAAAGGGTGCGCTGACAGTCCGTCTGAAGGAACTCAGCCAGCTTCCTGCGGAAGAGCGGCCAGCCGCCGGGCAGGAAATCAATCGTGCCAAGCAGGAAATCCAGCAATGGTACCTTGCAAAGCGGCAGGCGCTCGAGACCGAGGCACTCGCCAGACAGCTGGTCGATGACGCTGTTGATATCACGCTTCCCGGGCGTGGTTATGGCCTTGGCGGGAGGCATCCGGTGTCGCGGGCAATGTCCCGGATCGAAAGAATATTTCGTAACGCCGGGTTCGGTGTTCGCTCCGGACCGGAAATCGAAGACGACTATCATAATTTCACGGCGCTCAATATTCCGGAGAATCACCCGGCGCGAGCAGAGCACGACACGTTTTATTTTCCTGGCGGCATGCTCCTTCGAACACACACGTCGCCGGTGCAGATTCGTTCGATGAAAGAAGAGGGGGTGCCGATTCGGATCATCGCACCCGGACGAGTCTATCGCTGCGATTCCGATCAGACGCATACGCCCATGTTTCATCAGGTTGAAGGGCTGGTTATTGATAGCAACATCAGTTTCGCTAATCTGAAAGCTGTCCTGCATCAGTTCGTGGAGACCTTCTTCGAACGCGATGCGGAGTTGCGTTTCCGGGCATCCTATTTCCCGTTTACTGAGCCATCGGCTGAGGTGGATATTCTCGTGGAGAAAGGCAAGTGGCTCGAGATTCTCGGCTGCGGCATGGTGCATCCCAACGTTCTCAGCAGCGCGGGTGTCGATCCTGAGGAATTTACCGGCTATGCCTTTGGCATGGGGGTCGAGAGACTGGCAATGCTTCGCTACGGCATCAACGATCTTCGCACCTTCTTCGATAATGATCTGCGTTTCCTGCGGCAATTCCATTGAATCGGATTCCTGGACAATGAAGTTTGCAGAGACATGGTTGCGAGAATGGGTTGATCCAAAGCTCGATGCTGAGGAGTTGGGGCAGCAATTGACAATGGCCGGGCACGAAGTCAACAGCATCGAGTCGGAGGGAAAAAAACTGATTGGCGTCGTTATTGCGGAAGTTGTCGGCGTTAATCCGCATCCGAATGCCGACAGGTTGACCGTCTGCCAGGTAACAACTGGAGACGGTGAGCCTGTAGAGGTCGTCTGCGGCGCGCCTAATGTCGTCGTGGGCATGAAGAGCCCACTGGCGGCTCCAGGTGTCCGGCTACCTGATGGTACAAAGCTAAGCCGCTCGAATATTCGTGGCGTCGAATCCAACGGCATGTTGTGTTCAGCAATAGAACTGGGACTCGGTGATGAGGCCGAGGGCATCATCGCGCTGCCTGAGGATGCACCGGTCGGACTCGAGTTGTCGGAATACCTCGATCTGCCCGACAATATTTTCGACCTTGACCTGACTCCTAACAGGGGTGACTGCTTCAGTGTGCTCGGCATCGCGCGAGACGTCGCCGCGATAACCGGCGCCACTGTGACCATGCCTGACCTGCCGCAGCTATCGGCGACCATCGAAGATTCGTATCCCGTCGAGGTCGAGGATCCGGCCGCCTGCCCGCGATTTGCCGGACGCGTTATTCGCAATATAAACCCGGATGCAAGATCACCGATCTGGATGACGGAGCGACTCCGGAGAAGTGGGCTCCGGGCCATTCACCCGGTGGTTGACGTCACCAATTACGTCATGCTGGAGCTGGGACAGCCACTGCATGCCTATGATGTGGCGCTGATAAAGGGTGCCATCAGGCCCCGCTTCGCCAGGAAAGGCGAAAAAGTGACGTTGCTCGACGAGAGAGAGGTGGATCTGGCCGAGGATACGCTCCTGATCAGCGATGATTCGGGGCCGATCGGCATTGCCGGCATCATGGGCGGCCTGAGCACGGCTGTTTCCGCGGCGACAAAGGATGTCTTCTTCGAGGCTGCATTCTGGCCACCGTCGGTGGTGGCCGGTCGGGCGAGATCGTACGGACTTCATACTGACGCATCACTCCGATTCGAGCGTGGTGTCGATCCCGCCGGACAGGCGCGTGCTGTCGATCGGGCGACTGAGTTGCTGATCGGCATCTCGGGTGGCGATGCCGGGCCGCTGACGGATTTGATAGACGACGATCACCTGCCGGCGGCACGCTCGATTTCGCTGCGAAAGTCCCGGTTAAAAAGGGTACTTGGAACAGAAATTCCTGACGAAAAAGTTGTCGAGATTTTGAAAAACCTGGGGCTCGGCGTCGAGCAAAAAACCGACGGATGGACAGTAGTTGCACCCAGTTTTAGATTCGATCTTACAATAGAGGATGACATCGTCGAAGAAGTTGCCCGGATTTACGGCTACGACCTGATCCCGGAGGCCACCGCAACTGCGCAATTGCCTCTCGAACCGGTGACCGAAACCAGAATCGACATGGAACTGGTCGCGGCGTCCCTGGTCGCACGCGATTATCAGGAAGTAATTACGTACAGTTTTATCAGTGCAGAGAATAATCGTCGATTTACTGGCGAGGATTCCACACTTGTTTTGAGTAATCCTATCTCGACAGAAATGTCAGTGATGCGCGCTTCGTTATGGCCGGGCATGGTTGCGGCTGCGGCTTCAAATGTAGCGAGACAACAAGAGCGTGTTCGCATTTTCGAAATTGGAAAATCATTTCACGGTACCTTGGAAAAGCCTGTGGAAGTTGTACGCGTAGCAGGTCTTGCCGTCGGTTCGGTGGTCCCGGAGCAGTGGGGAAGGCGCGCGCAGAGTGTTGATTTCTTTGACATAAAATCGGACCTTGAATCGTTGCTCGAGATGGTTGGCGCGACAACGAGAATCGCTTACGAGGCGGCCAGTCATCCGGCTTTGCAATCGGGTCAGGTCGCCAGCATTGTTCGTAACGGTCAAACAATCGGTGTCCTTGGAAAACTGCATCCCGCGATTGCGCAGACAATGGACTTGAACAAAGACGTTTTTCTTTTTGAACTAGATGCAGCACTGGCGTTTGCTTCGAATGTTCCGAAGGCATTCGCCGTGTCAAAATTTCCTGCAATCAGACGCGATATCGCAGTCGTCGTTGACGACAAAGTTGCCGCTGCCGATCTCGTAAAAATCGTTGCATCGTCGGCTCCGAATCTCATCCAAAGTGTAACAATTTTCGACGTTTATCAGGGTCCAGGGATAGAAGTCGGGCGAAAAAGCGTAGCTTTAGGCTTGATTTTACAGGAAACATCCCGCACCCTTACTGACGAAGATGCGGACGCAGCAATGAACACAGTAGTACGCAATCTGGAGCGGGAATTCGCAGCTGAGCTAAGAGACTAGTATCGATGGCCCTGACAAAAGCAGACATGGCGGAATCCCTGTTCAACGAACTAGGATTGAACAAAAGAGAAGCCCGCGAGTTGGTTGATTTGTACTTTGAAGAACTGCGTGCATCTCTCGCGGTAGGTGAGCAGATCAAGCTTTCCGGGTTTGGAAATTTTGATCTTCGGGATAAAAATGAACGTCCAGGCAGGAACCCGAAAACCGGGGAAGAAATTCCGATCAGTGCACGGCGTGTCGTGACATTCAGGCCAGGACAAAAACTAAAAGCCCGAGTAGAGGCCTATGCTGGAACCGGGGAATAACGACGAGCTACCTCCAATACCAGGCAAGCGTTACTTCACGATAGGTGAGGTAAGCGATCTGTGCGCCGTGAAGCCGCACGTCTTGCGTTACTGGGAACAGGAGTTTCCTCAGCTGAAGCCGGTCAAACGGCGCGGTAATCGCCGCTATTATCAGCGACAGGATGTGCTGATTATTCGTCAGATTCGAAGCCTGTTGTATGAGGACGGATTCACCATCGGTGGTGCCAGACAGCGCCTGATGGGCGACGACGCAAAGTCGGATGTCAGCCAGAGTCAACAAATTATCAAGCAGTTACGCCTGGAACTTGAACAAGTTCTTAAGATTCTCAGGCGCTAAGAAAATCTCTTTCCCAGCAGCCTCGCGGTAAGTATCATTGCCGCCCTCGAATGCTTTCGGATGCCGGTCGGGGCGTAGCGCAGCCTGGTAGCGCACCACAATGGGGTTGTGGGGGTCGGGAGTTCGAATCTCCCCGCCCCGACCA
>JAPUKV010000238.1 GCA_027295475.1 Pseudomonadota bacterium | reverse complement strand
GACCTATCGAATGCGGAGCGCGCATCGACTACAGTTTCGAAGGGAATTGAGCGATGCAGCTCAGAAATTCAAATTCATCGAGGAACTGCTTACACTGCTGGTCTCGAAACCTGGCTCGGATGACTGCCGGGCGCTGGCCAGCTAGTGGTCCAACAAGGTGAAGTTTTTGGCAAAAAGAGGACATTCATGCGTGCTGCCTTCTGCGTAGCAGCGGTCGCACTCGCCGCTTCGGTTTTGCCGGCATTTGCCCAGCAAGATGCTGAACTCTTGCCCGGCGAAGGGACCGGCGAGACTGTCGAGCCTATTCGACGTTACACGGTCGAGTTGATTATTTTTTCCTACGGTAAAGGCGCCTCCGCCGGCACCGAGATCTGGATACCGGACGAACCGGCCATCGAGGTAGCGCCCGATGCAACAGGCGACGATCACGTCGATGCGGATTTGTCCGAATTTCCCGAGCCGGGCGAAGTGCTTGCAGAAATCGAAGCGCATGCGATAGCACGCCGCTACATGGATCTCGAGCTCGCGCTGCTCGGTGCCGATGACTTCACGATGAATGCGATTTACGACAAGCTGGTCAACCTCGAGGCTTACGAGCCGATTATGCGGGCAGGCTGGACCCAGCCCACCTACGAAAAATCTGTGACCGCCTCAATCGGGTTGCGCACGCTCGGCGATCCACCGCCCGGGCTCGACGGTACTCTGATGCTTTATCTCGGCCGTTACCTGCATCTCGTGGTCGATCTGACCATGGACAGGGATCCTCTCCTGTCATTACCAGCTGAAGAAACGTCGGCAAGTGTTCTGATATTCGGCGATTCCCGCGCTCAAAACGAGGTTGAACTGATCGATCAGTACGGTGAATTGCTGCCGCCACCGATCCAGTACCGGATCTTCGAGGACCGCATCATGAAAAACGGCGACATACGGTACTTCGACCACCCGAAGTATGGCGTGATTGCCAAGACTACGCGCGTGGAGCAAACCGAAGAGGAGATCATTGACGATACCGAGGACCTGCTGCCCGGCAGTTTGTTGAGTCCTTAGCCCGAGGAAAAAACGGGGTTCGTCCCCCGATGATTGATGATTTTGCGAGCGGCTTGCATCGGGTGTGTTCCACGAGCGAGTTTAAAGCCCGAGCGAGGGGCATATATACGCGACGCAATCCGTGAGCGGGCTCGATGACAAAAACGGGGTCGTCCCCCAGCTCAGTCGGACAAGACCTTGTCCAGAAAGTCGTCGGCGCTGGCGCCGCCCTGTCCCGCCCGCATAAGGCAAGTTTTGAAGCTGACCGTAACAAAACGCGACACACCCGATCGCGGATGATGTATGACGAGATCACGCACTGCCGTCGAAATATTCGCCGCAAATTCCTGGACGCCCTCTTCCTCCGAAGCGTGGGACAATACGATCAACTTGTCGTCGTTCACCCTCGCTGCAACGTCACTGGCGCGCCTGAGACAGCGCCGAATTGCCTGCCCGACGCGACGCAGGCAGGAGTCCGCCGAGTGTCGGCCGAAAACGTCCCGGTAAGCGTCGAAATCGTCGATCGAAAAACAGACGAGCGCCAGAGTCGTCTTTTCTCTGGCCGCGACGGCCCAGTCGTGGGCCAGGATTTCGCGAAACGCAGTGGCGTTCAACAGGCCGGTTACCGGGTCGTCCCTCGATAAGTCTCTGATTCGGCGTTTGGCCTTCAAGAGCGCCTGATGCATGTCGCCGTCGGCTGCCGCCCCGGCGGCACCGGCGCCGCCACGCCAATAGGCCGCGTAATACCGGGTACTTTTCTCGTTACCAAGCGACATTGGTTCCAGTACGAGCAGATATTCACGGTTGCCGAGCTCGACGGGAATCGAGGTTGCCTGCCCGGATCGCACTGTCTCGCTGATCTCCGGCGCCAGCTCACGGCCGACGAGTTGCTCGACGAGGTCGGCGAACGAACGACCCATCGCGTTCTGCCCGTCGGCAATGCTGTCAAATGCAGGATTGCACAGCACGACCGGCCAGTCCGACTGATCGATGCGGGCAACAATGAGCGGTTCCCCGGATCCCGTGATCAGTTGCTCCAGTATTTTTCTATGCAGCGTTTTCATCGAATCCAGGAATTGACGAGTCCTGCCTCATTGCAGGGTCCAGAGTAGCCGAAGCACCGTCATAAATACTGTGATGCCGTTCCAAAGGTATCGTCGAGCAGCTGGTCGTCGGCACGGCCAGAGCGCGGGAAGTCACCTGGCGTTGATCAGGCCGACCGTATTGACGGTGATGATGCAATCGACGCCGACAGGAATCAGGCATTCAGTTCCAGTGGCGGGCGATCCTGCCAATCGATGAAGCGCTTTGCCGCCGCCTGCCATTCCTCGCTGGCCAGCAACGACTCTCGCAGAACCTGGCCGGTCCCGTGCAATCGGGCCAGACGCACCAGCGACAAGGGATTCGAATACTCCTCAAGGGATGATACGGCAGCCTGGGCCGCGGGCCGGTCGTTACAGATCAAAATCATGTCGCACCCGGCCTCCAGGGCCAGTCTGGCGCGTTTCGGCATCGTCCCGTAACTCTCACTCGCCTTCATGCTCAGGTCGTCGCAGAATACGGCGCCACCAAATCCCAGGCGTGATCTCAATTCCGACTGAATCCAGTATTCGGAAAAGCCGGCCGGCAGCGGATCCATCTCGGCATAAATGACATGCGACATCATGACGCCGGCCAGCAGTTCGTTGCCGACCAGTTTGTCGTATGGACGCATATCGTCGAGTACATCACCGTATTCCCGCCGGTCGACTGCAGGCTTCTCGTGCGAATCGGCGGCAACGGCCCCGTGTCCCGGGAAGTGCTTGCCAATTGCAGCCATGCCGGCGCTTCGCAGGCCGCGGGAAAATGCACCGGCAAGATCGCCAACGGCCTCCGGATCTTTATGAAAAGCGCGATCCCCGATGACCTCGCTGACGCCCCAGTCCAGATCCAGGCATGGGGCGAAACTGAGATCGATGCCCATCGCCCGGAGTTCCGAACCGCTCACCCAGCCCGCCGTTTTTGCAAGAAGCAGTGCCTCACCGAGATCGCTATCGTACTCATGCCCGATCTTGCGCATTGCCGGAATGGCCGTGAAGCCGTCGCGGAAACGCTGCACCCTGCCGCCTTCGTGGTCCGCGGCGACCAGGAGTGGCGGGCTGCGAAGTGCCCGAATCTCACTGACAAGATCATTGAGCTGGCCCGCGGACGCATAATTCCGGGCCAACAGGATCACGCCGCCGACCGCCGGCTCACGCAGGAGACTGCGGTCCGCCGGTGTTACGGCAAGCCCCTCGATGTCCAGCATGACGGGTCCCAGAGCCATATTCTGGCTAGCCTAGATGGCCGCTCCGCCAAGGTCCAAGCCTTGCGGGCTACATTGCAGTATTTTTCGAGAATTGTTCTCTAACTAATTATTTTTTCTGCTATTTTTCGAGCAGCGCGATAGATTCGACGTGCCCGGTATGCGGGAACATATCGATGATTCCCGCAGCCTCCAGCCGATATCCATGCTCGGAGACAAGCGCTGCCAAATCTCTCGACAGCGTTCCCGGATGACAGGAGATGTAGACGATTCTGGACGGGTTGATGCGCTGGATATGACGAACGACTTCGGGCGCACCGCTCCTGGCCGGATCCAGCAGCAAGCTGGTCCAGTTATCGGCCAGCCAGCGCTCTTTGCCGTCGATACGACTCAGGTCCGCACAGCGAAACGTGGCATTGGATATCCCGTTACGCCCGGCATTCGCGCTGGCACGAGCAACCAGTCCTGCATCCCCCTCGACACCTTCAACATGACCGCAAAATCTCGCCAATGGCAGCGAAAAATTGCCGATGCCGCAAAAAAGATCAAGGATCCGGTCGTCCTTGTCCGGCTGCAGCAACTCCAGCGCCGCGGCGACCATACGCCGGTTCACCGGCCCGTTGATCTGAATGAAGTCAGTGGTTTCGAATTCAATGACGATATCGAATTCCGGCAGACTGTAACTGAGAGGCGATAACGGCCCTTCCGGCTGCAACGCTGATATCGAGTCCAGACCGCCGGGTTGCAGATAGACCCGACAATTGCGTTCCGTAGCAAAGGTCCTCAGGCGCTCAAGATCCGCTTCGGTTGGCGCATCCAGAACCCGAAACACGAGTGAAGTTGCGTTTTCTGCAACGGCCACTTCGATCTGCGGCAAACGGCTGCGAATGCTCAAACCGCCGATGAGCTCACTCAGGGGATCGATCAACTCGTCGACCGGGCGGGCAAGCACCTCACAGCGGTGCATGTCGGTGATGAACGGTGCATGGCGTTCCCGAAAACCGACGAGTACGCGCCCTTTGCCGGCCACGTCTTTCACGGCCAGTCGCGCACGGCGACGATAATTCCAGGGCGCATCGAAAATCGGCGGAAGCCAGCGCAGAGGCGTTACCTGCCCGATGCGCTCCAGAGCATCCTGCAGGGCCTGCTGTTTGATGCCCCGCTGCTCCGAGTCGTCGACATGTTGCAGCGAGCAACCGCCACAGACACCAAAGACGGCGCAGCGCGCCTCCTTGCGTTTCGGCGACGCCGACAGCACCTCCAACAATTCCGCTTCGTCGTACTTACGTCTTCTCTTGCGGCGCCGAAATCGCACTTCCTCGCCTGCAAGCGCCCCGGCTATGAATACTTTCTTGCCCGGTATCGCGGCAATACCCTTGCCGTCGTGGGTCACGGAGTCAATACGTGCAGTTTCCGGTTCGCGCACGCGGGCCATTATTTCGTGCTTTGCCCGGCCGGCCATGCCGCCGCAAAATCGTTCAGGTGCGGCAGGTCCATTGAAGCCAGGGTGGTGCGGACGAGCTGGTATTCCCGCGCTATGTCCTGCGCATCGAGATTGCCTCGCATGAACTCGAAGCGCAGGTAAATCAGGTAAGTATTCAGGACATCTGTTTCACAATAATTGCGTATTTTGTCGATGCCGCCGTCGAGCCAGGTCGGCCAAACCTTGTCCCCGCTCATCCCCAGCTTGCCGGGAAAACCGAGCAACACAGCTGCCTGATCGAGGCTGGCCCGGCCTCGCCCCTGAAATGCTGACAAGACTTCCATCAGGTCAATGTGCCGCCAATGATATCGATTGAGATAGTTGCTATAGCGAAAGCTCCTGTCGCCGTCCCCGGTCTCCCAATACCGGGGCGCCTGAATATTGTTCTTGAGCGCCCTGTAGTGCAGCACAGGCAGATCGAAGCCTGAGCCGTTCCAGGAAACAAGGTCCGGCGAGTAACGGTCGATGCCATCATAAAAGCGGCGCACCAGATCAGCCTCGTCCGAGCCCGCGTCACCCAGGCTCCAGATTTTGAAACTGTCTCCCGTTCTGAGTGCAACAGAGATCGCAACGACTTTGTGTTGATGTAATGGCAGGAAATCGCTGCCCGTCTTTTGCTGTTGCATGAAGCTCATTGCCGTCGCCACATCTTCGTCAGAAAGATCTTCGAGATTCCACATTCGCCGGCCGAACTCGACGTCCGGGATCGTTTCAATGTCGAAAGCAAAACAGTTCATCGTGTCTCAGGTTTTCTCAACGACCGCGAAGGCAACTATCAGCCCGGCGTCGTCCGACAGACTGACATGGCTCGCGGCGATGCCGAGACGCTCGCAGACTCCCCGGCCCCGTTCCGAAAAGATAACCAGGGGTCGGCCCCAGTCATTATTGACAATGCCGACGTCGCGCAGCCACATGCCGTGCCGGAAACCGGTGCCCATCGCCTTGACCGTCGCCTCTTTAGCCGCAAACCGCATGGCGAGAAAACGCACTGGCCACTTGTTGAGTTCAAAAAGCTTGCGTTCTTCGTCCATTAACAAGCGATCGACAAAATGATCGCCGAATCGATCGTAGGTTGCCTGTATGCGGGAAAGCTCGACGATGTCGGTGCCGACACCGAAAATCATGAAGCTCTCGCCTCGTTCATCAATTGTTTCATCCTGCCGACGGCCACGCCGATGCCGTCAAAAACCGATTGCGCAATGATTGCGTGACCGATGTTGAGTTCGACGATCTCGGGAATACAGGCAACCGCCGAGACGTTTTCATAATGCAGGCCATGGCCTGCATGGACGATCAAGCCGATTTGCTGTGCATGAGATGCAGCTGATACCACACGCTCGAGCTCATCCTGTTGCTGTGCACCGTCGGTGTCGGCGTAAGTTCCGGTATGCAGCTCCACCACCGCCGCCCCGGCCTGTACCGCCGCCTCCAGCTGCCGCGCGTCGGGGTCGATAAAAAGTGAAACACGAATGCCCTGATCGGCGAGGCGGGCACACGCATCGGCGATTTTTTCCAGCTGACCGGCCACGTCGAGACCGCCTTCGGTGGTCAGTTCCTCTCTCTTCTCGGGCACAAGACAGCAATCACCCGGTGCTACGTCCATTGCTACGCGCAACATTTCTTCAGTCACTGCCATCTCGAGGTTCATCCGGGTCTGCATGGCTTCCTGTAACGCATAAAGGTCCCGATCCTGAATGTGCCGGCGGTCTTCCCTCAGGTGCAGCGTGATGCTGTCGGCACCGGCTTTCTCGGCGATCAGCGCGGCACTTACCGGATCCGGATAAGTGGTGCCACGCGCCTGCCGAAGCGTCGCAACGTGGTCTATGTTGACACCCAGATGTAGTGCGTTGCCCTTGTCCAAGTCTTGTGTTCTCGCTAAATCGTTTTGCAATTCTACGGCGAATGCATATCGCCTGCCCGCCGTAATTCCAGGAGCACTTTGCGGCTCTTGAGTTCTTTCCCGCCCAGATGAAAGGAAATAACTTCACGCAGAAGCCGGCCTGCGCAGTTCAGTACCTCAGGCAGCTCAAATTCCTCGTTTCTGATGGCCGTAAGTTCCTGACCGGAAAACACCATCGGCCCTTTACGGTCGCCGACGGGCACCGGGCCCTGCTCGACACGATATTCATACATCGTATCGGAGCGAAGCGGTTCGCGCATCTCGGTATCATGTTCGAGATTCAGCGCATAACCAAGCAAGCGAAGTAATTCCATCTCGAAATGACGCAGCGGCATGGCAACGTCGGTCGATGCTGCGAGGTTTTTGACGGTATTCATGTAGGCAGTAAAGATTTCCGGTTGGGGATCGTGCCGGTGCAAAAGCTTGAGCAAGAGCTCATTGATGTAATACCCGGACATAAGGGCATCGCCACTCAATGATATCGGCGCACCGTTCATCTCCGCGCCGGTCAGGGTGCCGAGTTCGGAGCGGATCACCCAGGAAAGCCGCAGGGGCAGGAACGGCCGGAGAATGCCGCGCAGGCGGGATTTCGCGGCGCGGCTGCCGCGGGCAACCAGTGCCAGGCGCCCGTGATTGGGACTGATGATGTCTAAAATCCGGCTCGTATCCCGGAACGGCCGGTGATGCAGGAGAAAGGCCGGTTCGCCCTGTACGCGTTTGCTGGCTGCCATGCTATTCGTAGCCCAGTCGCAGGAGCTCCTTCTCGCTGTCTGCCCAGCTATCCTTGACCTTGACCCAGAGTTCCAGATGAACCGGCACGCCCAGTCGCTCCTTGAGCTCGAGCCGGGCCGAGCGGCCTACTTTCTTGAGAACATTGCCTCCCTTGCCGACCACGATGCCTTTCTGGCTGTCACGTTCGACCCATATTATCGCGTTGATGCCGACGCCCCCCGGCTCCTTTTTCATTTGTTCGATCTCTACGGTAAGACCATACGGTACTTCCTGACGCAGCAACAGGGTCAGTTTTTCGCGAATGAGCTCAGCAATCTGAAACGATTCACTGCGATCGGTGATCATCTCCTCAGGATACAAGGCCGGCGATTCGGGTAGGTAGGCCGGAATCAGCTCAACCAGCCTGTCGAGATTGTCGTTCAGTTTTGCCGAAATCGGTAACACCTCGTCGAAAGTATGGCGCTCAGACATTGCTGACAAAACCGCTAACAGTTCTTCCTTCGGGTGCACCTTGTCGATTTTGTTAAGCAATGCGATTGCGGGAGCCGGGGTTTTTTTCAGTCTGCCAAGCACATCCTGATCCTCGACCGTCCACCGGTTTGCTTCGCTGACAAACAAGATGAGATCGGCGTCGGCAAGCGCGCTGGCCGCCGCACGGTTCATCATACGGTTTATCGTCTTGGCCGCACCGCGATGCAGCCCCGGTGTATCGACAAAAATAATCTGACTGTCGTTCCTCGTATACACCGCAAGAATTCGGTGTCGCGTCGTTTGTGGCTTCGGCGTAACGATGCTGACTTTGCTGCCGAGGATTGCGTTGATCAAGGTTGATTTGCCGACGTTGGGACGCCCGACGACGGCAACGAACCCACAACGAATGATTCGTTCCGGCACCGACTAATCCGCCTTTTCGAGTAACGTTAGCATATGTTGAGCTGATTCCTGCTCCGCATCCCTTCGCGTCGTGCCCTGCCCGGTCGTGCTCGTGTCGAGTTCCGCGATAGTGCACCGAACGCTGAAGGTCTGTTTATGAGCTTTGCCGTCTATTTTCTCAACCCTTTAGGCAGGCAACACAATTTTTCTCGACTGGACTAGCTCCTGTAGACGCGTCTTCGGTTACATGAGCTCGACAGAATCGGGAATCTCGACAAGGCGCCCTGCAAACGCATTGTGGATAATCCGTCGCGCTTCATCGAAACCCGAATCCAGGTAAACCGCTCCAAAGATCGCTTCCAATGCGTCCGCAAGAATTGACGCGCGTCTGTGCCCGCCGCTTTTCTTCTCGCCCGGGCCAAGGATCAGGTGCTCACCAAAGCCGAGATCGGTTGATAATTCTGCAAGCGTTGTGTCTTTGACAAGCGAGGATCGCAATCGACTGAGGACGCCTTCTGGCGCATCGGGACGCTGCAGATAGACGGCCTCCGAAATGACGAAATCGAGAACCGCATCGCCCAGGTATTCCAGTCGTTCGTTGTTGATGCCGGGAGCGCTACGATGAGTAAGCGCCTGTTCCAGGAGCTGACTATTTTGAAATTTGTAATCCAGCGACTTCTTCAGCCAGGTCGCTGTCTTATCCAAAGGGATCGCTCATTTCTTTGGCTCGTTATACCGGATCTTCGGCCGGCTTTTCTGTCCGGCGAGTCTGTACCGGGAGGAGATGACACGCTTCTCCCCTAGCGGCGCACCAACACTTTCTTGTCGAAATGTACCGAAAAAGAAACATTGCCGATAAACGGCGCCATGTGATCGTACACTGCCTCGATCCGGAACCCGCCGCTTTCGTTGACTATTTTGATGTCTCTGGCAGTGATGATAGTGACGCTCTCGACATCGAATCGCCGCCTTATTGACTTCTGAAGCGACGCGCGCGACGGATTCTGACTGTCAAACTCCTTGAATACGCCATCAAGAACGCCCGCGACTTTCATGTAATTAAGATAGACCGGCGATAGGCGCATTCCTGCGAACGCGAACAGTCCGATAAAGACGGCCAGAATCAGGAAACCCACCGTGGTGATGCCGGCCTGGTGCGCCTGAGTCCGCTTCATCGGCGTTGGATGTCGAAAACGGCGTATTTGACCGCAATTATCCGAGCTAAACATACAGCTACTCCACTTTGCTCCGGCCAAGGCTAGCGCAATTCTAACCGCGAAATCAGTGACTGACACCTCATTATTCTATCTTCGTGCCGATCCGCGTCCACTCCGGCCATTCAAGCCCATCCATGTGCATCCAGATACGCACGGCTTCGCCAACCAGGTGGGTCTCCGGAATCGCACCGATGAAACGGCTGTCGCGGCTGTTATCGCGATTATCCCCCATCATGAAATAGTGGCCATCCGGAACCGTAAACTTGCCATCGCGCATGGCGTTGCGGGGATCGGTGACAAGAATCGCGTGCTGCCGGTCACCGAGTTGCTCGATGTACCTGGCGGCCGCTGACGCGCTCGGAGGATCTGCGTCTCTCGTGACTGCGATGAGTTCGCCGTTTACGGTCAGACGGTGCTTTTCGTAGACTATTTCGTCGCCCGGCAGTCCGATCACGCGCTTGATGTAATTAATGCTGGGTTCGGATGGCAGGCGAAATACCACGACGTCGCCTCTTTCCGGTTCGCCGGTTTCAATGATCTTTTTGTCGAGCACCGGGAGACGAAGGCCGAAAGAATATTTCTTGACGAAAATATAATCGCCCTGTAGCAGAGTCGGCATCATCGATCCGGAAGGAATCCGAAACGGCTCGAAAATAAACGATCTTATTACCAGAACGAACAACAGCACCGGAAAGAACGAGCGTGAATAATCGATTATGGTGTTGAGGACGCCATTCGTTTCTCCGCCAGAATCGGAAGTGCGTTTTCGCAAGTAAAACTTGTCGTAGGCGACCACTGAGCCGGTAAACGCAGTCAACAACGTCAAGATCAATGCAAGGTTAATACTCAAGATTTACTCTCACTTTTCTACACGTAATACTGCAAGAAATGCCTCTTGTGGAATTTCAACGGATCCAATCCGTTTCATTCGCTTTTTCCCGGCTTTCTGTTTCTCCAACAACTTTCGCTTCCGGGTGATATCACCGCCATAGCATTTCGCCGTGACGTTTTTCCGCAATGCCTTGACAGTGCTTCGCGCGATTACTTGCCTGCCGATAGCCGCCTGAATCGCGACGTCGAACATCTGGCGGGGAATCAGCTCGCGCATTTTTTCCACGAGCTCACGCCCTCTGGTTTGTGCGTTTTCCCGGTGCACAATAATCGATAACGCGTCAACGCGCTCCTGATTTATCAAAATATCGAGTCGCACGAGTGATGCGGGTTCGAAACGCTCAAAGTGGTAGTCGAATGACGCGTATCCACGACTGACGGACTTGAGGCGGTCGAAAAAGTCGAGGACGACCTCCGCGAGAGGTATTTCGTACTCCAGTGAGACCTGGCTGCCGAGATATCTGAGGTGTTTCTGCACGCCCCGCCTCTGGATGCACAGCTTGATTACCGCACCCACATGCTGCTCCGTCACGAGGATATTCGCCGTAATGATAGGTTCACGTAGTTCGACGATTTCATTGTCCGGGGGAAGCTTTGATGGATTATCGACTTGCAGTGTCTCGCCTCCGGTCGTTACGACCTCAAATATCACGGTCGGGGCGGTCGTAATGAGTTCGAGTCCATATTCGCGCTCCAGCCGCTCCTGAACGATTTCCATGTGCAACATGCCAAGGAAGCCGCAGCGGAAACCGAATCCCAGTGCTGTGGACGTCTCAGGCTCGAAATGCAGCGCCGCGTCGTTCAGGCGAAGCTTCTTCAGTGCCTCACGAAAATTCTCATAGTCCTCCGACTTGATCGGAAACAGTCCGGCAAAAACGCGGGGCTGCACCTGCTTGAATCCGGCTAGCGGCTCGTCACAGGGTTTCTTTGTGGATGTCAGGGTATCGCCTACCGGTGCGCCATAGATGTCTTTGATGCCGGCGATGACGAAGCCGACTTCGCCTGTCGCCAGCGCCGGGCGGTCTTCCATCTTTGGTGTAAAGCTGCCAAGTCGATCCGCACGGTAGGAACGGTCCGTCGACATGACGGTAATTTTGCTGCCTTTTGACAAACTGCCGTTGACGACCCGGACGAGTGACACGACACCGACATAATTGTCGAACCAGGAATCGATTATCAGCGCCTGCAGAGGCCCCTCGGGATTACCGGACGGTGGCGGTACCTTGGCAATGATCTGTTCGAGTAATTCCGGCACGCCCTCGCCTGTCTTGGCGCTAACCCTGACAGCATCCTGCGCGTCGATACCAATGATGTCCTCAATTTCCTGTATGACCTTTTCGGGATCGGCAGCGGGAAGATCGATCTTGTTCAGGACCGGCAGCACGTCAAGGCCCTGGTCGATCGCAGTCATGCAGTTTGCGACGCTTTGCGCCTCGACGCCCTGTGCAGCGTCGACCACGAGCAGGGCACCCTCACAGGCAGCCAGAGAGCGGGAAACCTCGTAGGAGAAGTCGACGTGACCGGGCGTATCGATGAAATTCAGCTGGTAGTCTTCGCCGTCCGCAGCACGGTACTTCAGCGACACGCTTTGCGCCTTGATCGTGATACCTCGCTCCCGTTCCAGATCCATCGAATCAAGAACCTGCTCCGACATTTCTCTCGCCTGCAGCCCACCGCATAGCTGGATAAAGCGGTCTGCCAGCGTCGATTTGCCATGGTCGATATGGGCAATGATCGAGAAATTGCGTAGGTGATTCATGGCATCGGGTCAGGCCCTGCAAACGGCGAAGTATATACGCTTGATATCGCTGTGGGAGCCGTTGCACGGGTCACACCCCGATCTCGTCGAGGACACTGGCGAGCGCATCCCTGTCGAGATAATGCTGACAGATGACACGGCCATCGAACTCGACGACCGGCACGCGCGTACCATACTCTTCCTGCCAGTCTTGCCGCGTATCGACATTCAGGACCTCAAGCTCAGCCCTGCCTCTCACGAGCGGCAGCATTTCCTCGATGAGTTCTTCACACATATGACAGCCGGGACGGCTATAGATCTGAATATCAGGCATTACGTTCAGACACCGTTGGCACGAGGTTTTTGAGGCAGCCGTCCTGATTGAGAAAATGCCGGCCCAAAAGTGCGCCTGCGGCCAGACCACAAATCGCGAGAACTACTGCAAGAACGTCGTTCACTGCGCTGCTGAAAATCCAGGCAATGCCGAGCGCGATGACGACGCCGGCCATCGGCAATCCGTAAGCAAGAACTGCGGCGCGCAGCAGATGAGAGGGCGCTAATGCCAGTTTAACGTCGTCGCCCGGTTTCAGGTCCATGCCCGGCGGCACGTTGACGTCGATCAGTCGTGAACGGCCGGCGCCCGTGAGTAATCCGGCGCCACACCCCTTCCCCGCAGCGCAGCGCGCACAGACTTGCGCGGCATCCACCGACACGGTCGCATGTCCCGACGCGACAGAAACAATCCTGCCAACAGGTGAGTCCATATCGTTTATATCAGTAACAGGAAAGCAGCCGCCAGGCAAAGTCCTGCGGGCTATTGTGGTCGCATCGAGCTGGCGATTCGTTGCACGGTTACCGCGGGTACCTCACCGATTGCCGTAATCTGATAATCGGCCAGCTGCATGCTGTAGGCGTTGGATCCCCCAATATTGGATCGCCGGGCCAGCTTCTTTTTCCGTACCTGGCCGATGAATACCGATACGGTGGCGAGACCATCGCTGTAGAGGATGTGCGTCACCGGCGCATCTGCACCCGGTAGTTGCTCGGTCTTCGTTGAAACGACGCGAAACCCGGCAGGCAGATCATCGCAATTCCAATCGATTGCGATGTCAATCTCCACCCGCTTTGCGGTCTCCGCATACCAGGTGAAATTCTCCAGGCTTACCGATGGCGACAAGGCCTCCGCCGAAATTTCAGAATCCAGGTTTATGTCTGCAAACCTGATTTGCTCGAGAATGGTGCCGTCGCCATCGATCAACTCTGTCCGTAGAGGAAACGCCGTACTACGATCCAGCCATAATCGATGACCGAAGCGGAATTCATCGTGAGGGCGGATTGCCAGCAGCACAGCCTTACGTCCAGCGACCCGATCTTCGCGGACGATCGACAGGTCGTATTCATTGCCAAACTCGATGTCCCTGCCGGGTAGCATCGAAAACAGGGTACCCTGATTATCCCAACTCTCGACCAGCACCGACTTCGAGTCCGGCAGAATGCAATGCACCTCGTCGCCCTTGCGAATGATCTCCAGGCGATTGCCCTCCTGGACAGTCATTTTTTCACTGACGACACCGTCCTCTATTTTGCGTACAATTTTTAGCGCTTCCGATTCACCACGCCGGGTTCGAATTACTGTGCCTGCGTAACTCATGGTCTGCACGGCATGCGACATGCGGCCAAGCCACTCATGTGGCCCGTCAGCGGCGAGCGCGATTGCCGAATGCGTCGACAACAAGACTCCGATCGTCAGCAGCGATGAAAACGCAGATGTCTTTGTCGTGTTATTCATCTAAATGATGCACAAGCCTTGTAGGACCACTAGTCCTGACTTTCTTCGTCAGTACCTCTGTCATCACTTTCCGCCGGCTCATCCTCTGCTTCGATTTCCACGAGGGTACCATCCCACAGCTGCCAGGTAACAAGACGAGGATTATGGTGGAGATACAATTGCTTCAGCAACTCATCGTCCGGCCGGTCAGCTGCAGTTCGACTATCAGGCACCGTGCGGCCCGCAAAATTACTGCCAATATTTCCGCTGTCATCCGGCGAATACACCTGTTGCACAGCGAATAAAGCCAGCACCGCGACCGATGCAGCAATTGCCGCACCTACTGCCGGCCTCGTGAACTTCGATTGAGAAACGTCGGTGCTTGCCGGGTGCCGTACCGGCTCCTCGCCAAGCGCTACCGCAATCCGGTCGCGCAAGTCGCTTATGCCGGGTACATCATGATCCTGGCGAATCTGGCGGCCAATTTCGATATATTCTGCAACCTGCTGGCGCAGCGAAGTGTCCTGGCTCAGCCGCCGCAACAGCAACTCGCTTTCATTTTCCGGCAGCTCACCGTCAACGAAGGCGGATATCTGCATTTTCAGAGCGTCGTTCATAAATCACCTAACGGTATCTGTATCCTGATACCAAATTAATCAACCAGAGTCCCGATCTTCTTGCCGATTGCGTCCCGCGCGCGAAATATGCGGGATCGAACCGTACCGACCGGACACTCCATCGTCTGTGCGATTTCTTCGTAACTCATGCCATCGAGTTCACGAAGCACAATCGCCGTGCGTAAATCTTCTGGCAATGCCTCTATGGCCCGGGCCACCGTTTCATGCAGCTGACGACCCATCAGCACGCCCTCGGGCGTGTCCGTCTCCCTGAGCTTCGCATGCAGGTCGAACTGCTCCGGATCCTGCAGGTCCAGTTCGACGTCCATCGGACGTCTGCGCTGGGCTGCCAGATAATTCTTTGCAGTATTCACGGCGATCCGATAAAGCCAGGTATAAAACGCACTCTCGCCACGGAACCTGCCCAATGCCCGGTAGGCCTTGAGGAAGGCCTCCTGGGTAATGTCCAAAGCCTGGTCCGGATCTCGCACATAACGCATCACCAGATTGACAATCCTGTGCTGATATTTCAGGACAAGAAGGTCAAAAGCACCTTTATCACCCTTCTGGACACGGCGGACCAGTTGAGCATCGGTTGATTTAGTCGCCATACAGGCAGGCCCCACTCAATGAGTGGCGAGGTCAACCGACTCCCGAATAGACTGGCGCAAGGTTAGAAAGTTCTCCGAATACCGCATGTTTCAGGCATTTTCTGCAGAAATGTGACCCAGTTTTGCGGATGCGATGGTATCAGCTTAGGCACTCCGGCCAAAGGTCCCGGGCCCCTGGCGCCACAAGATCTGCAGGTGGCGCCATTGCTTGTTACTTGCGGGATCGCCACGCAAAAGCTCACCGTAAATCAGCCCGTCCGGCAATCTGAGCCGCAGCCAGGCAAGTCTCGGCAATACGACACTACCAGATATAATCTGTACCGGCTGTTCCTTGCCTTGTCGGTTGACCACCGTGGCTGCTGCCTTGCCGATGCGAATCTCTTTTACGCGCCCAGCGCCGCGCGCGAGCCTGCTGATTTCCCTTAACTGGCTCACGAGCCAGAGCAGTGCCAGACCCAGCCTGACCCACGGCGCTAAAGGCAGCCGGATCAGCAGCGCAAAACCGGTCAAGAGCGCCGCGCAGGCGGCCAGCATGACGACCTGCCGCAACAGGGGATCAGGTTTGAGTTCGGCGACGAATCTTTTCGATGGCATCGGCTAGTTCGGGGTCATCATGATTTTGGCTCCCCAACAAGTACGCTTGAATTGGTATGATACAGGGTGAAACGCTAACACCGTAGTTTAATCTCAGTATTTTAAAGTATTTAGGATTCATCCCGTTTCATGACAATTCACCGTATTTCGTCTAAGATGCTACCCATAGGAGGTACTGGGTAGCATGGGTAGCAGAAGAAAACGTCTAACAGACGCCCGTATTCGCTCTAAGAAGCCAGAAAAGAGTCGATATG
>JAPUKV010000237.1 GCA_027295475.1 Pseudomonadota bacterium | reverse complement strand
GACGGACATCCGTCTTCAACAGCTCCCCTAGCGGGAAAAGCGTCTCAGCCAGCGCGCTGGCAGAGACCGCGTGCAGAAAATAACTCTGGTCCTTGGTCTTATCGGCAGCCTTCATTAGTCGCACCTGCCCGTCGGAGACATCGGTGCGCGCGTAATGTCCTGTTGCCAGCAGTTCCCCACCAAGACGTTTGGCGTAGTCCCGGAATGCGCCGAATTTAATCTCACGGTTGCAAAGTACGTCCGGGTTAGGCGTACGCCCGGCCCGATACTCATCGAGAAAGTACTTGAACACCCGGGCACGATATTGCTTCGCGAAATTGACGTGATGTAGCGGAATGTCCAGTTGCTCGCAGACACGGCGCGCATCCTGTAAATCGGCGGCCGCTGTGCAATAACCATCGTCGTCCTCCCAATTCGACATGTGCAGTGCCTGCACGTCGGCACCCTGCTGCTTGAGAAGCAATGCGGCAACGGCGGAATCGACACCGCCGGACAAACCGAGGATGACTTTCCTGCCTTGCGGATTGATATGGGAGGTCGTCATAGATCGGCGATTCTAGCGCGATTTTTCCGCTAGCAGGCCATGGATGTCTTTTTCAACATCCTGCGAACGACGCCGGACGCATGCTGCTCGATGACGAGGAGGCGCCCGTTCTGTTCAATTACAGCAGGGGCTGTAAGATCAGTTCGATTAAAAACGCGGCAACAATTTCGTTTATATGCCGAGTTGACGGAATTCTATTTCGACTTCGCTCGCTTGCCAGATCTCGTCAAACATCTTTCCGTAGAGTTTGGCGACTGCGGGTTCAAAGGTATCTGCAATGCCTTCCCAACGACTGGCTTGCAAACGATAGACGAGTGCAGTCTCGTCGGCAATGCAAAAGGATTCTGCATGTGTGCGTAAGTCTTCTCTGACGTGGCGGAATTCGATATAAGTATTCAGGCGCCTGCCAAGATGAACGAAATTGTTGCCGTTCTTGATGGCTCGCGTCGGGTCCGCAATTAGTACGCGAATTCTTGCGTAGGTCTGCGACAAACAGAGATGTTTGATGATGTCGAGAAAATCCGGATCATCGTAGATTCCCGGTTCAAGGTCATGCGTAAAGATGGACAACTTCCGGGTGGTTTCAGCGGCGACATCGATGATCGCCAGACGCAATTCTTCCTCCGTAGATATAACCCAGCGACGACCTTTTTCCCGAACTTGTTCCATGATGTACCGTGTTACAAATCTAAGCGTGCCAGGACATGCGGTATGCCACCTTCAGAAAATATCTCTTCGTCACTGACAAAGCCAAATTTCTTATAAAAATTCAGCGCGTGCGTTTGTGCGTGCAGGTAAACCTGATCAAAGTCCCTTTGCCGGGCTTCCTCGACCAGTCGAATCAGCATCGCCGAACCCACGCCCTGTCCACGGTATTCCCCCAATACCGCTAGTCTCGCAATCTTACCGGTCGGCTCCAGACGCCCAGTGCCAACTGCGTCACGTTTTTCGGAGAATGCCAGCACATGAGAACTATTCTCATCCGCGTCGTCCCACTCCTCGGACTCGGGAATCTTCTGTTCGACAATGAAGACCCGGCGCCGCACGAACTCGAGCCTGGCACGGTCTGCCTGCCAGCTCGCGCTGCGTATGAGGAAGGGCTTATGTAACATCGTCCGGCTGCTCCATCAGGATGTCAAACGCCCCTTGCGCAACGAGCCACCTCAACAGTTCGTTGTCTCCGGCGCTGTTGAGCATGGCTTGAACCAGGCCACCGGGTGCCACTCGATTCACACAGAGCCGGCGAAAAACTTCATATTGTGCCGGGGTGACCGTTTTGCCGAAGCCGTTGGCAAAGACAAATTTTTGCTTGCCGGAAGTCAGGAAAGCCAGGCGCGCCATGCCGTGTACCAGAACTTCAGACCCTGCCGTCAATGATTTCAGGAATGCATCGATCTCTGCACCGATTGGCGCCTCCGGGGCAAGCCACGCTTTGACATCGCTCAGGACACAACCGAACGCATAGGCAAAATCGTCATCCGGAAGGCTCGCGTCGATCACAAAACACGCCCGCGCGCGGTCAAGCGCCCGGGCCGTAATCAGGCCGGGTTCTGCTTCGTCCGCCGTGAGGTCGGGATCGCTGTAAAAAAGACTATCGTTGCCTGCATATTCGATGCTGGCATCGTCCTGAATGCGCACCAGGCTTGCGACAAATTCGGACAATGTGGGCGCGCGCATTCCTATCGAGTAGGTCATGCAGGCCTCCGTGGCGATACCCCAGTGAGCGATGCCCGCTGGCAGGTAAAGCACGTCACCACAGCTTGCCGTGATGGGACTGTTGTCGGTGAATGGCTCGAGTAGTGACAACCCCCCTGACTCGATCGTCTTCAGGCCCGCGTTTACCGGCGCCATCCGCCACTCACGTCGGCCGGTTCCCTGACACAGAAACACGTCATAATTATCGCGGTGAGGACCGGCGCTGCCACCCGCCACTGCAAAGCTCACCATCAGGTCATCAATACGCCAGTCAGGAATGAATGGCGCTTGTTGAAGGAGTTTTCTGAATTCAGGCAAATGCTTTTCCACATCCTGGACAAGGAGTGTCCAGTTTTCGGGCGGTAGCGCGGCCAGCAGTTTTGCTTCGAAAGGCCCGTGTTCGACCCGATAATGTGTCGCATCATCTTTCAGTTCCGTGAAGACAAGCCGAGACTCGACATCGTCCAGCGTGGCGAGCCAGCCGAGTTCGTCCGCACTCAGTTCGGGTAATTCGCCTGGCAAGGCTTGTGGCATGAAGAGCAGGGCTTTTTGCCAGTACCGTTCGAGGAAGCCCGCCGTCGATATTGCTTCCGGAAACTGAAACATTAGTACTCCGTCAAGGTGATATTGATGGATTCAGAGCTGCCGAGATGATCCAGGACAAGGCGCAGTCCGCAGAGAATGGCATGTCCTTTACAAGGACTGCAACGCCGTATTGGAGCATCCGGGTAGCTCCGTTCGGGCGAGCCGTGCAGCGGTCGTCCGCGGTGTTGCGCCTCTTGGCAAGGACGCGCCATTACCGGCGAGGCGCGCCTGGCGGTTTTATATGCCCTCTGGGTGCAACCCCTTCACGACTCGCTGAACCCATCAATATCACCTTGACGGAGTACTAGCAGTGTCTGTGAGAGTCAGCCGTCGATTCTTGCGAGTGAGCTGGCGAGTCCTGTGTAGGTCGCAGGCGTCAAATCAAGAAGCCGCTGCTTTGCGTCATCCGGAATGTCCAGTGACTTCACGAAATCGTGCAATAGCTCTTTGGTCACTTGTTTGCCGCGCGTCAGCGCCTTGAGTTTCTCATAGGGTTCCGGTATGCCGTAGCGCCGCATGACAGTCTGTATGGCCTCGCCAAGGACCTCCCAGCTTTGTTCGATGTCCTTTTGAATCACCGCGGGGTCCGCTTCCAGTTTTCCGAGTCCTTGCAAACAGGAGTGAATGGCGATCGACAAATAGGCGAGCGCGACCCCGAAATTCCTCTGTACCGTCGAATCCGTCAGGTCCCGTTGCCAGCGCGAAACAGGCAACTTGCTCGCGAAGTGACTCAGCATCGCCGTCGACAGCCCCAGGTTACCTTCCGCATTTTCGAAATCGATCGGATTCACTTTATGGGGCATCGTTGACGATCCTACTTCATCTCTGGTGCTGCGCTGACGAAAGTATCCAAGCGAGATGTAGCCCCAGATGTCGCGACACAGATCCAGAAGAACCGTGTTGAATCGGACCAACGCGTGAGCATATTCAGCGGTCCAGTCGTGTGGTTCGATCTGCGTCGTGAGAAGGTTGGGGTGAAGTCCCAATGACTCAATGAACCGCTGACTGATACGCGGCCAGTCGACATCGGGATATGCTGCGACCTGCGCATTGAAATTGCCGACGGCGCCATTGAACTTGCCCCGTACCTCGACGCCGGCAAGTTGATCGCGTGCCCGTGCAAGGCGGGCGACAACATTTTTCATTTCCTTGCCAACCGTCGTCGGACTGGCGATCTGTCCATGGGTACGCGACAACATTGGCAGGTCGGCATATTCGATGGAAATCGTTCGCAGCCTGGCGAGTACATTTTTCATCTGCGGCAGCAAAACTTCGTCGCGAGCGGTGCGCAACATGAGCCCGTAGGCAAGGTTGTTGATATCCTCGGACGTACAGCCGAAATGAATGAAATCTCCGATATTACCGATGTCGGCGCCCCCGCCAATCTTATCCCTGATGTAGTACTCGACCGCTTTCACGTCGTGATTTGTCGTCGCTTCGATCTTCTTGACGCGCTCGGCATCGTCGGTGGAAAATTCGTCGACGATGCGATTAAGCATATCCTTCACGACTGGCGACAACGGAGCAACTTCTCCGATGTCGGGTTCGTCGGCAAGCCACTGCAGCCAGCGAATTTCGACCAGCACACGGTAGCGTATGAGGCCGTACTCGCTGAAAATGTCGCGCAGGGGCTCGACCTTGCCCGCGTATCGCCCATCGACCGGTGACAGTGCTCTGAGACTTGTATGTTCCATATGCGGGCTGGACTTGGGGGCGCAAACCGCGAATCATACACCATCGGCCATGCGGCGTAGCGACGCTTGAAACGCCCGAAGGACCATACAATATAAAGGTATACAGTTTGCGGCTGCCGGCATCACCTCAAGCAGGCGCGCGGAGATCAATAAACGATGAGCGACAAGTCATTTCGTACGGAACGCGACAGCATGGGCGAACTAAAAGTCCCGGCGGATGCGCTATGGGGCGCACAGACCCAGAGGGCAGTCGAGAATTTTCCGATCAGTGGACTCGCCATGCCACGCCAGTTCATAGCGGCCCTGGGCCTTGTCAAGTGGGCGGCGGCCGGGGCCAATTCCGAGCTTGGTCTGCTAACGAAGGATAAGACCGTGGCTATTCAAGCGGCAGCGCTTCAAGTCGCAGAGGGGAGTCATGACGAACATTTTCCGATCGATGTTTTCCAGACCGGGTCCGGCACCAGTTCCAATATGAATGCAAACGAGGTCATCGCCAGACTGGCGACTGAGGGACTCGGTTCGGAAGTCCATCCAAATGATGATGTGAATATGTGTCAAAGCAGCAATGACGTGATTCCGACATGCGTCCACGTCAGTGCCGCGATAGGCATTCACGACCAGTTGTTGCCCGCATTACGCGATTTGGCCCGCACGTTGCAGGAGAAAAGCGAAGAATGCAGCTCGGTAGTCAAGACAGGACGCACCCATCTCATGGATGCGATGCCGGTGACGCTCGGCCAGGAACTCGACGGCTGGCGGGCACAGGTAGAACATGGCATCGATCGTCTGAACGATGCGATGGCACGGTTGTGCGCCCTTGCGCAGGGTGGCACCGCAGTCGGGACCGGGATTAACGCGCACCCGCAGTTTGGCAGCAAGGTTGCCGTCCTGTTGAGCGAACGATGCGGATTCGAGTTCACGCAGGCGGACTCCCTGTTTGAGGGCCTCTCCAGTCAGGACGCTGCCGTAGAGACGTCGGGGCAACTGAAAGTACTCGCCGTCAGTCTGATGAAGATTGCCAATGACCTTCGATGGATGAATTCGGGGCCATTGGCTGGTCTCGGCGAAATCGCGTTGCCTGCGGTGCAGCCCGGATCCAGCATCATGCCAGGCAAGGTAAACCCCGTGATTCCCGAGGCGGTCGCGATGGTCTGTGCACAGGTCATCGGCAACGACGTGACAATCACGATGGCCGGCCAGTCCGGCAATTTCCAGCTCAATGTCATGTTGCCGGTAGTCACCTATAACCTGCTGCAGAGCATCGAATTGCTGGCAAATGCCGTAGTCTGTCTCGCGGACAAGGCGATCCGCGGTTTCACGGTGAATCAGTCCAATCTGGACCGCGCGCTGGATCGAAATCCCATTCTTGTTACGGCACTGAACCCGGTGATCGGCTACGAGAAAGGGGCGGCCGTTGCGAAGAAGGCCTACGCGGAAGGACGGCCTGTTAAAGATGTGGCACGTGAGATGACCGAGCTCACCGACGAGGAACTGGATCGGCTGCTCGATCCGGCTTCACTGACCCAGGGCGGCATCAAGAACTGATCTGATGTCCGGCAAAATCCAACCGGCCCAGGTCACCGCGGGACACATACGCGAGCGCATGGCCGGCACGCGCATGCCCACCGACCCGCTGGCCGTGGTCATGCCACCGGGCAGCCGTGCATGGCCCGCAGAGCTGCGCCGCAAGATGTGCGAAAACCTGAAGCCGGCCGGCGTCCTTATCCCGATTCTCGAGCATCCGGACGGTCTCTCCGTGCTACTGACGCAAAGGTCTGCGGACCTGAAAATTCACGCCGGCCAGGTCAGCTTCCCGGGCGGCCGCATGGAACCGGCCGATGCAGACATTACCGAGACCGCGCTTCGCGAAACCCATGAGGAAGTGGGCATCAAGCCTGAGCAAGTGGACATAGCAGGCTTTCTTCAGCCGATGTTAACGGTGACCGGTTACGCTGTAACACCGATAGTCGGGCTTATTCAGCCAACCATAAGCCTGACCCTGGACCACCGTGAGGTCGAACGTGCCTTTGAAGTGCCATTGTCATTCCTCCTGGATGCTAGTAACCAGCGGCAGTCCGAGAGAGAATTCCACGGCGTCACGGTGCCAATCGTCGAGTTCAACTATGCATCCATGCGTATCTGGGGCGCCACGGCCAGCATGCTGGTAGCGCTGAGACAACTACTATTATGATAAGTAACCGTAAGTTATGAGTTCAATAGAGAATCTACGTGAAATCATGGCAAGCTTGCGGGACCCGGCGGCAGGCTGCCCCTGGGACCGCGAGCAGGACTTCGCCAGCATCGCCCCTTATACGGTTGAGGAAGCATATGAGGTCGCCGAGGCAATCGCCCGGGATGATATGACCGGACTGTGTGACGAACTGGGAGATTTGCTGTTTCAGGTGGTTTTTCATGCACAAATGGCTGCTGAGGCCGGCGCCTTCGATTTCGACCAAGTGGCTGCAGGGATTTGCAACAAGATGCTGCGGCGGCACCCGCATGTGTTTGGTAACGCAGCGGAGCGGGCCCGGGGAGCCGTCCAGGGTAGCTGGGAGCGCATCAAGACAGCCGAAAGGCAGGCCACGACGGATATGCAGGCCAGCATTCTCGATGGCGTCGCGAATGCGCTGCCGGCTTTGAAACGGGCTGAAAAACTGGGCAAAAGGGCGGCCACTACGGGCTTTGACTGGCCGCATGAGAGTGGTGCCCGGCAGAAAATGGATGAGGAGCTGGCGGAGCTGGATGAGGCGCTACAGCGACAGGGAGCGGCAGAAGTGACAGAAGAACTCGGCGATTTGCTGTTCTCCGTCGTCAATCTCGCGCGTCACTTACACATTGACCCGGAACAGGCGCTTGTCAGTGCCAATCGAAAGTTCGAACAGCGGTTCCGGCAGATGGAGTCTGACGTCAGGGAAAGTGGTGCATCGCTAACTGACTTCGACATCGATTCGCTTGAAGCAAAATGGCAGTTGGCAAAGAACAAAGTATCGGACCAGGCGTAGTACGGGTCCCGCCCGACTCATTCACATGCCGTTCAGTTTGTGGGAGAAACGGGTGTTCCAACCAGCTCGTGTATTCAGGCAGCGTTCATTGGCTCGGGTCTATTCTCCGTACCAGGCTCCGCGGAATAGCGGGCCAGGTGTTTGGAAAATGGAGTATCGCCATGAACATTAAAGCCAGGATTGCGACCATCTCGAGCGCTGCCGTGCTGTCAATTGCCTTGGTTGCGGCACCGGCAATGGCAGAGCATGAATACGCCTCATACAGTCAGTCGGATGCGATCTACGACTACGCGCGTGTCATCAGGTCCGAGCCGATTATTCGCTACGTGACAGTAAGAACGCCGGTACAGGAGTGCTGGAACGACACCGAGTACTACTCCGTGGCACAGCGCCCCAGGGGTACCGCAGGCGGCACGATTATTGGCGCGATCATCGGCGGCGTCATCGGCAATCAGTTGGGTCATGGACATCACCGTGACGCGGCAACCCTATTCGGCACACTGGCCGGGGCCGCGATCGGCAGCGAAGTGGCGACTGCCAAAGCGGGTGGCTATGTCACGACGCAGTACGGACGACCAGTGCGCCGTTGTCAAACCAATTACCAGACTCACAAAGAGGAGCGCATTGATGGCTATAACGTAGTCTACGTGTATAACGGTCAGAAATATGCGACAAGGATGCCAACTGATCCAGGCAAGCGCATGCGGATCCGGGTTGACGTGAGACCAGCCCCGTAAGCAGGCAGCCAGCCGGTCCCTGTGACCGGCTTCGTTGCAATCGGCGTCACTTGTTTGGATGATTGCGTTCTGAACGGGTTTGAAGCCGAATTTCGGATACAACATGATGGAATCTTCGTTGAAAATTTTGCTGCTCGCTCTTGCCTTATGCGCTGCCCCCCAGGCGCTGGCCGGCAAATTTGACCTCGGCGACCGGCTTGGACAAGTCGCAGAAGTCGCTGTCAGTGACAGCAGGAACGAGCGCATTCTGATGCTTGCCCAAAGTAACGGTCCCACGCTGTCTCAGGCCGTTGAAATGGTTAAACGGCAATACAACGGCAGAATCGTCAGTGCCGAGACCAGGATGAATGGCAATCGCGAAGTCCACCACATCAAGGTCCTGACCGAGGACGGCAAGGTCAAGACGGTGAAGATCCAGGGTCGCAGCAAGCGACCCTGACGGACAGAGGACAATCCCCATGCGCTTGCTCGTAATCGAAGACGACGCAACCCTGCGCGAAACGCTCTGCAGCCAGCTTGCCGAGGCCGGCTTCGGTGTCGAGCAGGCCGCCGACGGCAGGGAGGGACTCTACTTTGCGCTCGAGTACCCGATCGACCTCGCAATCATCGATCTTGGGCTGCCTGAAATCTCGGGGCTCGATGTCATCCGTCAGCTCAGGGAAAAGGGCAAGTCCTATCCGATACTGATTCTGACGGCGCGCGACCGCTGGCAGGACAAAGTAGACGGACTGAGCGCAGGGGCCGACGACTACGTCGTGAAGCCGTTTCATTTCGAAGAGGTAACTGCCCGCGTAAACGCATTGCTCCGACGCAGTGGCGGTTGGGCCTCCGCAGTATTGAGCGCGGGCCCGGTCACGCTCGATACTTTGCGGCAGGATCTGTCTGTTGACGAGCGATCAATAGAACTTACGAGCTACGAGTACAAAATCATCGAGCACCTGATGATTCGGGCGGGCGAGGTGATCTCCAAGACCGAGCTGACGGATCGTTTGTACGACCAGGATTTCGAGCGCGACAGTAATGTTATCGAAGTGTTTATCGGCCGCCTGCGCAAGAAAATGGATCCGGATAATACGCTCAAACCGATTGAAACGCTGCGTGGCCGTGGCTACCGCTTTGCACTCGAGCGCAATCAGGATACGTAAATCTCCCAGATGTCTTCGCTCAGTGCCCGACTACTGATTTCCGTAAGTATTCTGCTTTTGTTCTTCTTTGGCGCCACGATTGCCGTATTGGACATTGCATTTCGTGACGTCGGCGAGAAAGCCCGGGCGGACATTCTCGACGGACAACTCATGACCCTGCTCGCGGCGGCTGAACCGAACGCGACCGGTGAGCTGGAGATGCCCGCCGGTCTGCCGGAGCCCCGTTTTGGCAACGTAGGATCCGGTCTCTATGCCGACTTGCAGGATAGCGAAGGCAATCACGTCTGGCGATCACGTTCGTCTCTCGGCCTCGATTTGCCGCACGGCCCGGTTCCTGAACCGGGCGCACAGCAGTTTTCTCGCCTGGAAATGGAAGACGGCACACCACTTATGACTTTGAGTCTTGCCGTTCAGTGGGAACTGCCTGACGGTGAGCTCAAGCCCTACGTATTCTACGTTGCTGAAAGCCTCGACTCCTCTAATGCACAACTCGCCCGATTTCGACGCCAGCTATTTACCTGGTTCGGCGCAATCGCAATCATCATGTTGTTCTCAATATCCCTGCTGATGAGAGGCATGTTGCGTCCGTTGCGTCAGATCGAGCAGGAAATCGGCGAGATCGAAGAGGGTAATCGGCAGTCGCTTTCCGAAGGCTTTCCGACAGAGCTTAGCGGCGTAGCCCGCAACATGAACGTCCTTATCGGCACTCAACGTGCCCGTTCCGAACGCTACCGGCAGACGCTCGACAATCTCGCGCACAGCCTGAAGACTCCGCTGGCCGCGATGCGGGCGATTCTGACGCGGCAAAAGTCTCCGCAACTGACTGCACAGCTCGAACCGCAGATTGAGCAGATGACGGAAATCGTGCGCTACCAGCTCAGGAAGCCGGCAGCCACTGCGGCAGATGCGATCGGTGCGACACCGGTACCCATGGAATCGCAGTTGTCGCGCCTGGTCGATGGTCTGGCCAAGGTTTACAGCGACAAGCACCCGACGATTGACACCAGCGTCGCGGAAGATGCCGAATTCCGGGGAGATACCGGCGATTTCCTGGAGCTTGCCGGAAACCTGCTCGACAACGCCTGCAAGTGGTGTGATTCGCAGGTGTCGTTGATGATCAGACCCGCTGATGCCGAGGGCGGCATGGTTATGACAGTGGCCGACGACGGGCCGGGGATCCCACAGGATGCCGCCGATGCCTTACTCCAACGCGGCAGCCGCCTCGACGAATCGGCGCCGGGTCACGGCATCGGTCTCGCCGTTGTCAGGGACATCGCACGTTCCTACGGAGGCGACGTTGCCGTCGGGAAATCGGCACTGGGCGGCGCGGAGATTACGGTGACTATTCCGCGGCACTCCGCAGCATGACCGCAGGCCTACTGATCTTTCTTAAGTGCTTTTCCCAGCTCCATCAACGGCGTAATGAGATCCAGCGGCAGCGGGAAAACAATCGTGTTGGATGTCTGTCCGCCAATCTCCTTCAGCGTCTGCAAATAGCGGAGTTGCAGTGCCTGCTT
>JAPUKV010000236.1 GCA_027295475.1 Pseudomonadota bacterium | reverse complement strand
ATGCCGGTCTCTCTCGCGGCCCTGTCCACGAGTCGTTCAAGCAAATAGCAGGCCTCCGGCCGCCCGGCTCCGCGATACGAATCGACAGGAACCGAGTGACTGAACATGCCCTTCACTTCACAGTAAATGGCGGGTGTTTTATATGTGCCCGCCAGCAATGTGGCATAAAGATAAGTCGGCACCGCTGGCCCGAATGTCGACAAGTAGGCGCCCAGGTTCGCTCTCGTCTGTACTCTCAGTCCCAGGAAGTCACCGTCCTTGCTTAGCGCGAGTTCGGCATGTGATATGTGGTCCCTGCCATGCGCATCGCTCATGAATGACTCGCTGCGATCCGCCGTCCACTTGACCGGGCGGTTCACGTGCTTCGAAGCCCAGGTAACGATCGCTTCCTCGGCATAGTGACAAATTTTGGAACCAAAACCACCACCAACATCGGGCGCGATGATACGAAGCTTGTGCTCGGGAATATTGAGGACGAACGCGCCCATCAACATGCGAATGACGTGCGGGTTCTGGCTCGTTGTATACAAGGTGTATTCGTCCCTGCCGCTATCGTATTCGCCGATGGCCGCCCGCGGCTCAATCGCGTTCGGTATCAGGCGGCTATTGACGATATCGATGCTGCTGACATGTGCTGCACTCGCGAATGCCTTGTCGGTCGCAGCCGCGTCACCGATCTCCCAGTCGAAGCAGACGTTATCGGGCGCATCCTCCCAGACGACCGGCGCAGCTTCGGCGCTCGCGGCCAGCAGGCTTGTAGCGGCGGGTAATTCTTCGTAATCAACATCAACCCGTTCAGCGGCATCGCGCGCAATGCTGCGTTTGTCGGCGAGCACGACAGCTACCTGATCGCCAACGTAACGAACCGTATCGGCGGCAAGCGGCGGGTGACCCGGTTCCGTCATCGGGGATCCATCTTTGTTATTGATGCCCCAGCCACAGGGCAGACCACCAACCCCGTCATCGGCCATGTCCCTGCCAGTCAGCACCGCGACGACACCGGGCATATCCAACGCCGCCTTGAATTCGATGCCGCGAATCCTGGCATGCGGCAGCGGCGAGCGAATGATCTGTGCATACACCTGATTGGGACGATTGATGTCGTCGGTGTATTGTCCCTGGCCCGTGATAAAGCGATGGTCCTCTTTGCGTCGAACCGCCGCGCCGATACCGTTTTCCGTCATGCCTGCTCCCCTTATTCTTATGACCGCATCGCCTGGGCGCCGGCTCTCACGGCCCTGACGATATTTTGATAACCCGTGCAACGGCAAAGATTGCCCACGAGCCACTCGCGAATTTCCTTCTCGCTGGGATCGGGGTTTTGCTGGACGAGATCGAGGACACTCATGATCATGCCCGGCGTACAGAAACCGCATTGCAGGCCATGGTGTTCGCGAAACGCTTCCTGCATGGGATGCAGATTGCCGTTTAGTGCCACACCTTCGATCGTTCCGATATCGGCGCCTTCGGCCTGTACAGCAAGCATCGTGCAACTCTTGACAGACCGCCCGTCGACGTGAATAACACAGGCGCCGCACTGACTGGTATCGCAACCGACGTGCGTACCGGTACGTCCGAGCTGATCACGGATCATATCAACCAGTAGCGTGTGATTATCGACCTCTGCACTCACGGACTCGCCGTTGAGCGTGAATGACACTGTTATGGACATGAATGCATCCTTTGCAGATTTGTTGTTATTGCCGTTAATTATAATCGCCCGAAGGCTCTTTTCGCCGGCCCCTGGGACAGACTCCTACCGTAACAGGAACCACCAGACAAGTAATATTACAACTGCTGCAGCAATAACGAGCCCGGTCTTCGCTATGACGGCCTCGCCTTTTTCCTCTTCCGGTTCAATACGTTGCGCATGCGGATCAAGCCTGTGAGAAAAATTCCCGAAAAACTCTTTGGCCATTTTCCGGGTAGCGCCCAGCACGAGTCGCGAGCCGACCTGGGCGAGTTTGCCGCCGACTTGAAAATCGGCGCTGTAAGTAAGCTGCGTAACTCCATCAGTTTCGTCGAGGCGAACGTCGGCTCTGCCACGCCCGAAACCGGCCGCTCCTCCTTTGCCGCTGCCGACTAAGGTATAGCTCTCAGGCGGTTGCACGTTTTCCAGCGTGAGGCTGGTATTGAATGTCGCCCGGACCGGGCCGATTGCCGCTATTATCTTCGCGGCAAATTCGGTGTCACTGATTTGTTCCAGCGACTCGCAACCCGGAATACATTCTCTGAGCACTTCCGGATCGATCAGTGCCGCCCAAACCTTCTCGCGGCTGCTCGCGATCTGATATTCGCCTTTGATTTCCACCTTAATTTGCGCCCCAAGCGTGGGGTCCGTCCCCTTTATCCGGATCCTACGGGATAATTCCTGCCAGTTTTACCGCTTCGACGATTTCCTGGTGCAGCCCCGGCGCCATCAAATGGGCGCCCGCGATGCCCTTGATATCCCTGGCCTGCTGCAATAGTTCCGCGCAGATGGAAATACCTTCCTGGCGCGGGTCTCTTGCCGCCTCCATGCGTCGTATGACGCCGTCCGGCATCACCGTCCCAAAGAGATTGTCCCGCATCCAGCATGCTCCCTTTGCCGATCGCAAAGGACCGAGACCGACAAGAAAGTACATTTTCTCAGCCAGGCCATGATCATTCAGCCGCAGCATGTACCGTTCAAGCAATACCATATCAAAGCAATATTGTGTCTGAATAAACTGTGCGCCAGCATCGAGCTTCGCCTGCAGGCCGTCGGGCGTCCAGTCGTCTGCTACCTCGAGCGGTGTGTCGGCAGCCCCTCGAAAAAACTCAGGCGCAGATATCGATTCGCCGCTTGCTAAAGTCGCGGGTTTTTCGGACATGTCTTTCAACGCCGCAATAAGTTGTCGTGAGTCCAGATCGAACACCGGTTTTGCGTCGAAATTATCCCCTGCTTCGACAGCATCACCTTTCAGAACGAGCACGTTTCGAATACCGAATGCAGCAGCGCCCAACAAATCGCTTTGCAGTGCGATCCTGTTTCGGTCCCTGCAGGTAACCTGCATGATCGGTTCCGCGCCCATTTGCTTTACATGAATGGCGGCGGCCATGCTGGACATCCGGATGCTTGCCCCGGCACCGTCAGTCAGATTGATTGCAGTAACTGCCGGCTTTAGCGCGTTTACCGCTATCGTCAGGGAATCCAGGCTTGCGCTGCGCGGCGGCGTGAGTTCCGCGGTCACTGCGAAGTGTCCCGACACAAGCGTTTCGCGGAACGGATTCCGCCTCCGATGACGCGGCTTCTCCATTGGCTTCACTTCTTGTCACCGTTGTGTCCCAGCATGCACAGCAGCAAGCAGGTGATTACATGGTTGGCATAGAAAAATCCGCACCGGCGCGAATTCCTGTAGGCCACCTCGAGGTCACGGTCTTCAGCCGCGTATAGAAACGCACGCCTTCCATACCGTATATCGACATATCGCCGAACAAAGAGCGCTTCCAGCCGCCGAAACTGTGAAAAGCAAGCGGCACCGGTATCGGCACGTTAATGCCGATCATGCCGACCTGAATCCCGGATGCGAACTCCCGTGCCGCGTCACCATCCCGCGTAAAAATAGCCGTGCCGTTGCCGTATTCGTGGTCGTTGACCAACTTTATTGCATCGTCGAAAGTCCCAACACGAATCATCGTCAGCACGGGGCCGAAGATTTCTTCCTTGTACACGCGCATGTCGGGTGTCGTGTGATCGAAAAGTGTCGGCCCGAGAAAATAGCCCGACGATTTTGTGATTTCGTGCTTACGGCCATCGACGACGAGCTTCGCGCCCTCTTCTTCGCCCAGGTCGATATACGAACGGACTTTGTCGCGATGCTCCGCGGTGATGAGCGGCCCCATGTCGTTGTTGTTGTCAGTACCCGGGCCGACTTTGAGCGCGTCGATCCTGGGTAACAGTTCTTCAAGCAGAGGTTCAGCCGAATCACCGACCGTCACGACAGTCGCGATCGCCATGCAACGCTCACCAGCCGAACCGTAAGCGGCGCCGACCAATGCGTCAGCAACCTGCTCCATGTCGGCATCGGGCAACACGACCAGGTGGTTCTTCGCGCCGCCCAGCGCCTGAACGCGCTTGCCATGTTCCGTCGCGGTTCGATATACGTGCTCGGCAACTGCCGTCGAGCCGACGAAGCTGACGGCAGCAATTCGAGAATCAGTTAACAGTGAATTGACAGCAACATGGTCACCCTGGACGACATTCAGAACACCTGGAGGCAGACCGGCCTCCTGCATCAGCTCGGCCCATTTCAATGAACAGCCTGGATCTTTCTCTGACGGTTTCAGAATAAACGTGTTTCCGCATGCAATTGCAATCGGGAACATCCACAGCGGCACCATCGCCGGAAAGTTGAACGGCGTAATGCCCACACACACGCCCATCGGCTGGCGCATCGAGTAGGTATCGACGCCCGTGCCGACCTGATCGCTGTACTCGCCCTTGATCAGATGCGGTATTCCGCAGGCGAACTCGACAATCTCGAGTCCGCGCTGAATCGACCCATCAGCGTCATGCAATACTTTGCCGTGTTCCTGCGTGAGCAGCGCGGCGATTTCCTTGCGATCTCTCTCGATCAGTTCCTTGAAGCGGAACATGACGCGGGCACGCCTCAGTACCGGCGTTCGCGACCAGCTTGAAAACGCCTCCTGCGCCGACTGAATTGCCGCATCGACGTCTGCTTCATCAGCCATGATGACTTCGGCGCATTGTTCGCCAGTTGCCGAATCAAAGACCTCGCCGTAACGATGCGAGCGAGATTCGTGCATCTGCCCGTTGATCCAGTGAGAAACCTTCCTGATTGCTTTCAGTGCTGTCGCTTTTTCGGCCATGATGGTCTTCCTGTCTGTTTTCAGATGGCGTGCAACGCCTTCCGTACGGCATCAATCATTTGATCAATGTGGCTCTTTTCGATGATCAGCGGTGGCGAGAAGGCGACGGTGTCGCCGGTCGTTCGTACGCTCACACCGTTGTCAAAGCAATGTGCAAATAGCTGTACTGCCCTGGCGGTCGGCTGCCCCTCAATCGGCTCAAGTTCGACGGCGCCGATCAAGCCGAAGTTGCGTATATCGATGACATAGGGCTCGCCCTTCAGGCTGTGCAGGCCGTCTTCAAAATAACCCTCCAGCGATCGCGCCCGCTCGAACAGGCCTTCTTCCTTGTATACATCAAGCGCAGCGCAAGCAGCAGCAGCAGCCAGCGGGTGCCCCGAATAAGTATAGCCGTGAAAGAACTCGATCGCGCCCTCCGGCCCTGTCATGAACGTGTCATATATGTCGCCTTTCGCCAATACCGCGCCCATCGGAACGGTGCCACTGGTCAGCCCTTTGGCGATCGTAATGAGATCCGGCAAAACATTCATTCGTGTGGCAGCAAAGTTGTCGCCTGTGCGGCCGAAGCCGCAGATCACTTCGTCAAAAATCAAAAGGATCCCGTGCTTGTCGCAGATATCCCGAAGGCGCTGCAAATACCCCTCGGGCGGCAGGATCACGCCCGCCGAACCGGCAACCGGTTCGACGATCACTGCAGCAATTGTTGAAGCATCGTGGAGCGCCACGATGTTCTCCAGCTCGTCGGCGAGATGCGCGCCCCACTTGGGCAGCCCCCGTGAAAAGGCGTTCTTCTCCAGATTATGGGTATGTGGCAAATGATCAACACCGGGCAGCATGGCGCCAAACATTTTTCGGTTCGGGGAAATGCCCCCGACTGCAATGCCGCCAAAACCGACCCCGTGATAGCCGCGCTCCCGGCCGATGAGACGGGTGCGTGCCCCGTCGCCCCGAATCCGGTGATAGGCGAGCGCCATTTTGAGTGCCGTATCCACGGCTTCCGAACCTGAATTGACAAAGAACGCGTAGTCGAACCCGTCGGGCGCAATAGCGGTCAGCTTATTCGCCAGTTCGAAAACTTTGGGATGGCCGAGCTGAAACGCTGTTGCATAGTCGAGTGTTGCAGCCTGGCCCTGGATAGCCTCCACGATCTTCGGATGACAATGGCCCGCATTGCAACACCAAAGGCCAGCGATCGAATCGAGGACTTTTTTTCCGTCATGGGTCCAGAAATGTACGCCTTCCGCACGAACGATCAGGCGAGGGTGATTCTTGAATAACCTGTTGCCCGTGAACGGCATCCAGTACGCTTGAAGGTCAGGAATATCGACGTCCAGTTTTCTTGCTGTGTTGTCTGTCATCGTTTGTCTCCGAAAAACTTGTTGTCGCTTCTTATTCCAATATTTCCTTCAATCTGAAATAGAGCATGCCCAGTGCCAGGGCAGGATTCGCGAACCATTTGCCACCCGGCAATTTGACGTGGCGGACTTGCTCGAAAACATCAAACCTTTCGCTGTCACCGGCAATGACATCGGCCAGAATCCGGCCGGCTATGTGCGTCGGCGCGACGCCGTGGCCAGAATATCCCTGCGCGTAGTAGGTATTGTTCTTGATCCGGCCCAACTGAGGAATCCTGTTGATACTGATCGCTATATTGCCGCCCCATTCATAATCGATGGTTGTGCTTTCCAGTTGTGGAAACACTTTGAGCATTTTCGGGCGCAAAGTTGCAGTAATGTCTCTCGGATCCCTGCCCGAGTAATTGCACAGCCCGCCGAATAGCAATCGCCTGTCGGCAGACAATCGAAAATAGTCGAGCCCAACTCGCTGATCGCAGGTCGCCATGTCCTGCGGCAGCAATTCGTTCGCGACTTCGGGCGTGAGTGGTTCCGTTGCAATGATGTAACTTCCGGCCGGAATTACTGAGCCGTATAATTTCGGTTCGGTTTTACCGAGATATGCGTTGCCGGCGAGTACAACTTTCTTGGCGTGCACGACGCCGTTCTTCGTTTCTACGCGAGGATTGTCGCCATGATGGATCCTGGTGACAGGTGATCTTTCGAAAATCCTTGCTCCGCTCTGTTCCGCTGCTCGCGCTTCGCCGATACAGAGATTGAGCGGATGAAGGTGTCCGTTACCGTGATTGATGAGGCCGCCAATATAAATATCCGAACCGATTACCGAGTGCATGTCTTCTCTGGTAACAAGCTCCATTTTGTGCGGATAATTTTTCTCCTGTTTCCGCTTGATCTCCAAGCGAAAATAGTCCATGTCTTTCTCAAATAAAGCCAGGTCCAGGAAACCGAACTTCAAATCGCAGCTGATGGAATATTTTTCTATTCGCTGCAACACGATGTCCCGGCACTCCACACCAACCTGGTACGCGATATCAGCCGCATCCGCACCGAATCGCTTTTCGATCTTGTCGACATTGACGAATCCGTCAATCAGCTGACCGCCGTTTCTGCCCGACGCGCCCCAGCCAACGCGGTTTGCTTCGATCAAAGCAACGTCATAGCCCCGTTCGGTAAGATAGAGGGCGGTCGACACGCCTGTAAAACCCGCACCCACGATGGCAACGTCACAACGGTGCTCCCCCAGGAGCCTCGGATAGTCCGTTTGCCAGTTGGCGGTTGCCGCGAAATAGGAACTGGTGTGTTCATTGGTATCAAGCATTGCCGCCCAGCTTACTCCCCGGGAATTATTTAACAATATTTAAGCGAAAAACAGTAAGTTCTTGATTTTATTAAATCATGGATCATAATTGTTAAATAACTTTAACGATTTAACAAGCGGTGAGCGCAATGGACAATGTTGGCCTTCGTTTAAAGCAATTGCGAACGCGGCAGCGCTTGTCGCAGCGGCAACTGGCGCGAAATTCGGGCATCTCGAATGCCACGATTTCGCTGATCGAACACGGCCGGACAGACCCGTCGATGGGGCTTCTGAAACGCGTTCTCGATTCGATGGGTGTGTCATTCGCGGACTTTTTTGCATCGGATACCCGGCAGCCCGAAAAATATTTCTTTACTCAAAGTGAACTGAGAGAGATAGGCAGCGGACCCATCTCTTACCGCCAGGTTGGCGCCAATCTAGCCGAAAGCAATCTGCAGATTCTCCATGAACGCTATCAGCCGCGTGCCGATACCGGGCAATCCATGTTGAGCCACGAGGCCGAAGAAGGCGGAATAATCCTGCAGGGCCGTCTCGAGATCACCGTGGCCGATCAGGTACGGACACTTTCGGCCGGCGACGCCTATCACTTCAACAGCCGGCTGCCGCACCGCTTTCGCAATACCGGCAGCGAAGACTGCGTACTGGTCAGTGCATGCACACCGCCTAGTTTTTAGCTAGTCAGGCCGACTGGCGTAGACGCAAATCATCTCCATTGCCAAATGTGCGCCCGCAAGGGCCGTAATTTCGCCAACATCGTAAGCCGGCGCCACTTCGACAATGTCCATTCCTACCAGGTTGATTCCCATGAGCCCGCGGATAATCGACATCGCCTGGTGCGTGGTCAGCCCGCCACAAACCGGCGTACCAGTGCCGGGCGCATAGCTCGGATCCAGGCAGTCGATGTCAAAAGTCAGATAAACGGGTTTGTCGCCAATTACCTTCCTGGTCTCGCGAACAACAGCGTCGATGCCGTGCTCCTGAACCCAGGGACCGTCTAGAATGTTGAATCCCAGCGTATCTTCATTGCGTGTGCGTAAGCCGATTTGCATGGATGACTTTGGGTCAATAATTCCTTCCTTGACGGCGTGATAGAACATCGTCCCGTGATCGACTCGTCCCGCTGCGTCGTTCCAGGAATCGCTATGCGCATCGAAATGCAGCAATGACAACGGCGCGCCGTACTTTCGTACGTGCGCTTTAATCAACGGATACGCAACGAAATGGTCACCGCCAAGAGAAAGGAGGCCGGGGCCCTCGTCGATGATCTGGTACGCGTGTTCTTCGATCGTTGAAGGTATGGTTTCGGGCCGACCGAAATCGAAAAAGCAGTCGCCGTAATCGACAACGGCCAGCTTGTCGAAAGGATCGAACGCCATGCCGTATGGCCTCTCCCAGGCCATGATGGTCGACGCCGCGCGAATCGCACGCGGGCCGAACCTGGCGCCGGGTCGATTGGTCGTTGCCGTATCCAGTGGCACGCCGCTCACAACCAGGTCCACGCCTTTAAGATCGCGCGTGTATTTGCGGCGCATGAACGAGACCGCGCCCGCATAGGTCGGCTCGCTGGTCGTCCCATAAAGGCTGTCTCTGAGGAGCGCGTGATCACCGTCTGTCTTATGCGTCATCTATTCATTCCGTCCGGGATTACAGCGCTGCCTGAGTCAGGTCGAGACACTTCCAGGCCTTGTCGATAAGTTCGTCAGCCTGTTCGTGCGTCAGTATGAGTGGCGGCGCCACGACGATCGTATCGCCAACGGACCGCATGACAAGTCCATTATTGACCAGGAAGTCGCGACACATAGTGCCGACCCCCTTGTCTTCGTCAAAACGCTCAAGCGTTTCTTTATTTGCAACCAGTTCGAGCGCTCCCATGAGGCCAACCATCCGCGTTTCGCCGACGAGCGGGTGCTCGCCCAGCTTACGCCATCGCTCCTGCAGATAAGGCCCGATGTCATTCTTTACGCGGTCGATCAGACCTTCCCGTTGCAGTACGCGGATGTTCTCGATCGCTACAGCACAAGAGGCCGGGTGACCGGAGTAGGTATAGCCATGAAAAAACTCGCCGCCTTTTTCAACCAGCACATCAGCGACACGGTCGGCAACCATCACACCGCCCAGAGGTAGATAACCCGAGGTTACGCCCTTGGCAAACGTCATCAGATCGGGTTTGACTTTGTAATAGTCCGCGCCGAACCACTCACCAAGGCGGCCGAATCCGGTAATAACCTCATCCGTGATCAGAAGGATTCCGTATTCGTCGCAAATCCGCTGAATCTCCGGCCAGTAAGTGTCAGGCGGCACAATTACACCTCCGGCACCCTGAACAGGCTCGGCAATAAACGCCGCGACTTCATCGACACCGAGTTCCTCAATTTTTTTCGTGAGCGCACGCGCTGTCTCGAGTCCGAATTCGTCCGGCGAGAGGCTACGGTCCGAGCCAAACCAGTAAGGTTGATCGATGTGGACGATACCCGGAATCGGCAGACCGCCCTGCCTGTGCATCGGCTTCATACCGCTCAAACTTGCCCCTGCCATTGTCGACCCGTGATAGGCGTTGACACGACTGATGATGGTCTGTTTGTCGGGCTCACCGAGAAGGTCCCAGTAGCGCCGTACCATGCGCACAATCGTATCGTTTGACTCGGAACCCGATCCGGCAAAGAAAACATTATTGAACTGCGGCTGACTGATTTCCTTGAGCGACCACGATAGCTCGATGGATGGCGGATGGGCACACTGGAAAAAGCTGTTGTAGTAAGGGAGTTGTCGCAGTTGCTTCTCGGCCGCCTCAACCAGTTCTTCGCGACCATAGCCCGCATTCACGCACCACAGCCCGGACATGCCGTCGAGTATCTCGTGGTCGTCGGCATCGTAGATATATACGCCGTCCGCCCGCGTAATAATGCGGCTTTTCTTTTCGCGCAGATCCTTATGGTCCGTAAACGGATGGAGATAGTGATCGCGATCGAGGTCCTGCCATTCGGACCGTGACCGTTTTTCGACGACTGCCATGGTTTTCTCCTCATCGGACCGCCGGTGACGGCCCGCGTATTACACTCTGTACTATCCGGCGGCAATCATAGCCGAGCGCCAGGTACAAGTCCTGTACGCGCCACTATTTGAAATAGGGCACGGACCTCACGAGACCCGCCACCATTTACCTAGACATTCAACAGCAGAATCTCACGTTCCCAGGGCGTGATAATCGACTGGAACTCCCGATACTCGGTCTCCTTCAGCGAGCAATACAAGGTCACAAATTCGTCGCCGAGCGTTTTTCGCATCGCATCACTGTTCTTCATGGCGTCGATCGACGCAGTGATATGTGAATGCAGCGAAAAGGGAATGTCATAGGCGCTGCCCTCGACGGGGTCGCCTGCTTTCAGTCCGCCCTCAATGCCGAGATAACCGCAGGCGAGCGTTGCAGCGATTGCCAGATATGGATTGACATCCGATCCCGCGAGGCGGTTCTCGACGCGCCTGGCCTCGGGCCCGGAATCAGGTACGCGGAGCCCAACCGTACGGTTATCGATCCCCCAGGCCAGGTTGATCGGCGATGCCCATGAATTCAGAAACCGCCTGTAAGAGTTTACGTACGGCGCAAAGATCAGCAATGCCTCGGGCATGTATTTCTGCAGACCAGCAATGTATGAGGAAAACAGCTTGCTCCGCTTGCCGGTCCTGGTTGAAAAAATATTGCTGCCGTCAGCAATATTCACGACGCTCTGGTGAATATGTAACGCACTACCGGCCTCTTCCGCCATTGGTTTTGCCAGGAAAGTGGCATGCATTTCGTGCTGAATAGCGGCCTCGCGAACGGTACGTTTGAAAAGGAACACATGGTCAGCCAGGGTCAGCGGATCGCCATGCAGGAAATTGATTTCGAACTGCGCCGGGCCCATTTCCTGCGTCAGTGCGTCGATTCTGATGCCCTGCTCCTCGCAGAACGAATAAACGTCGTTGACATACGGATCAAAGTCGTTCATCTGATCGATGCTGTATGGCTGACGCGATGCATCCGTGCGACCCAGCCTGCCTTGAGGGGGCCCAATTTCAACATTGGCATCAGCGTGAGGATTGATGAGATAGAACTCGACCTCGGGGGCGACGACCGGTGACCAACCCTTCGCATCGTATAGCGCCAACACGTTCCGCAACAACTGACGCGGTGCCACATCGATGGGCGACCCCTTCTTCGAGAAACAATCGACGAAAACCGACGCCGTCGGTGCCTTCAGCCAGGGCACGGTTCGCAGAGTCGCGATGTCAGGGACGAGCAGCATATCCCGGTCTTCGACGTTCGTTTTGTTATCGATGTAGTTACCGGAAATAGTTTGCGCGAAAACAGCTTCCGGCATTTTGATTTCACCCGAACCACATTTGTCGGCCGGCAGCAATTTGCCACGCGCAGCACCGGCCATGTCGGGCACGAGCGTCTCTACGTCTTCGATCTTCCGCTTTTTTAGCCAGGCCTGGAAAGCCTCTTTGTCACTCACGCCACACCCTTGACTTTCCTGTTCTGCGACCCTGCTGCGTATTCCCGGCATGCGTCACCAAACGCCTCGAATATCGCCAGGGAAAACGGATCTTTGCTGACCCGCCACTCCGGATGCCATTGCACGCCCAATGCAAATGCTTTCGCACCATCCACTCGGAATCCCTCGATCAATCCGTCATCGGCAACGGCCTCGACAGTGACGCCATCAGCCAGTCGTGCTACTCCTTGACGATGCAAGGAATTGACCTCGACCGTTTCGCTGCCGGCGAGTTCACGAAGCAAGCTGCCATCGGGCAATGAAACGGAATGCGAGGGACCGTATTGCACATCCAATGAGTCCTCCGGGTTCTCGTTGTGTCGGTGATACCCCGGCACTTCGTGGACACGCTGATGCAGGCTGCCGCCGAGTACGACGTTGAGTTCCTGAAAGCCACGACAGACCGCAAAAAGCGGCACGCCGGCGGCCAGCGCTTTCTCGGCCAGCGGCAGGGTCGTGGCGTCCCTGTGCGGATCGTGCAATGACCCGGCTTCGCTGGCGGCACCATCATAGTGATGTGGTTCGAGATCGGACGGACTCCCGGTCAACAGCAGGCCATCCACATGAGTGAGAACAGCGTCGAGATCGAGGCTATCACCCAGTGCGGGAATCAGAAACGGCAGCGCATCGGCGCCATCCCGAATCGCCGCCACGTACTTCTCGCCCACAATGTGAAACGGATGAGGGCCGAGTACGCGCCGGTCGGCAGGTATACCAATGACAGGTTTGGGACACATAAGGTTTTCAGGGCTTGCGAAACAACAGCGTAAACCGGTCGGTATTTCCGGTCACGGTTTTTCTGCCCACTTCATAACGCAATTCGTCATCCGGTCGATAGTGGAGGTCCGCGAAATCGACGAACTCAAATCCGGCGGCGAGCACTTCGTGGATGATCTGTACCGGATCGGCCCGCCGTCTATTTTCATTTGTCATGGGTTCCATGTGGCGTTTCGTATGATCAACAATGCCGAATAGCCCCCCGGACCTCAGTGATTTGAAAACTGCCGCATTCATGTTGCGTCTGCCCTCGGCCGTAAAGTTGTGCATGTTGCGAAAAGTAACCGCAAGGTCAACATTGCTCACGCCAAAATCAAACGATGAAATATTGCTCGAGCGGAATGGCCCCGTTCGTTGCCCTGCGACGCCGATGTCCAGCACTTTCACATGATCAAATCCGTCCTGCGACAATACATTTTCCTGCACCCGGCCCGTACCGATCGCTACGTACAGCTCACCATTCTCTCTCAAAGTCGGTGCAAGTATCTTTGTGTACCAGCCACCGCCCGGCATTAGCTCAAGCACGCGCATGTCATCTTTCAGTCGGAAGAATTCCAGCGTATCGACGGGCTTCCGATTTCTATCCCTTGCGACCTCTGCCTCGGTTCGAATGTCGTCCGCCATTGCGGCCATGATTCTCTCTTTTACATTCGATTGCTGAGCAATCGCCGGCAGGCTGAAAACGGCCAGCATTGCAATGAGTAGGAAGCGCATACTTGTAATCCCCATTTGTTGGATAATGCCAATTCGGTCAAAAAGATGGCGGAAGTCTAACGCATTAGCGGAGTCGCAGCTTATGAAACTGTATGGTTACTATCGAAGCAGCGCTTCATACCGGATTCGAATTATTTTGAATACCAAGGGAATCGACTGGGACTACCGCACAGTACAGCTGCCCGAAGGCGAGCAGAGCAGTGAAGAGTTTAGAGCGATCAATCCCATGGGCCTGGTTCCTGTGCTCGACGCGGATGAGGCCGTGCTCGCCCAGTCACCGGCTATCGCGGAGTATCTGGAAGAGCAACATCCGGAGCCCGCTCTTCTGCCCCCGGACCCGCTGGGTCGTGCAAGAGTGCGGGAAATGATGCACACGGTCGGTTGCGACATTCACCCCCTGCAAAATCTCAGCGTCCTCAAACACATCAAAGCGACATATTCACTGGACGACGACGCCGTCTTCGACTGGTGTCGGAAATGGATTGGGCGGGGATTCATGGCGTTCGAAACACTCGCTCGGGAACGATCCGCTGACGGGCAGTTTTCTTTTGGAAACAGTCTCACACTCGCAGACGTTTGGCTGATACCGCAGCTATACAATGCCCGACGTTTCGAGCTGGGTTTGACACCGTACCCGACGATCACTTCCATCGACGATCACTGCCGAACGCTGGACAGTGTCGCGGCCGCGCATCCTTCAAGGCAACCAGATGCACCGGCGATGTAATTTGATAATCGCCCGTCAGGACGGGCTCCAACAGCTGGCAATAGAATCGTAGGAGCCCGTCCTGCCGGGCGATTCTTATATATTACGGTTGGCTAGCCTGGATGTTTTTTTCGGTCTGGCGTTGCATCCGCCTTATAGCGTACCAGGCAACGATCACACTGATAGTGACGAAAAGAATAATCAGGGTGGCCAGGGCGTTGATGTCCGGCGTCACGCCCAGCTTGACCTTGGAGAAAATCAGCATGGGCAGGGTGCTGCCGCCGGGGCCGGACACGAAAGTGGCTATCACCAGATCATCGAGTGACAAAGTAAAGGCAAGAAGCCAGCCGGCAATCATCGCCGGCGCGATAAGCGGCAGCGTGATATCCAAGACAACGCGGAACGGCCGGCCACCGAGATCCATTGCCGCTTCTTCGAGCGATTGGTCCATTCCTGACAGCCTCGACTGAATGATGATGGTGACGTAGGCCATCGCGAACGTCGTGTGTGCAATCGTGATGGTCATGAATCCCCGTTGCGCCGGCCAGCCGATAAGTTGCTGAAAACTGACAAACAGAAGGAGTAATGCCAAACCTGTAATCACTTCCGGCATTACCAGGGGCGAGATAATCATGCCTGCGAATAGCGTACGGCCACGAAACCGGCCGAATCGTGACAACGCCAATCCAGCCATCGTTCCGAAAACAGTCGCGAACGTGGCGGTTGTCACCGCAATGCGAAGACTGAGGAACGCGGCGTCCAACACCTGTTCGTTCCTGAGCAACTCGCCGTACCAACGTGTCGAGAATCCTCCCCAGACGGTCGCCAGCCGGGAGTCGTTAAATGAGTAGAAGATGACGGAGGCGAGCGGTATGTAGAGGAACGCGTAGCCGAAGACAAGTACCGACAAGACGAATCGAGAGGCTTTGCGGTTCATGCCGCGCCCTCTGCGTCTTTCGCCTGACTACGTTGCAAAAACACGATGGGAACGACGAGCAGCATCAGCAGTACGATGGCGACCGACGACGCCAGCGGCCAGTCACGATTGACGAAGAATTCGTCGAACAGCACGCGGCCGATCATGAGAGATTCGGGGCCGCCTAGCAGATAGGGAATAACGTATTCGCCCATCGCCGGAATAAACACGAGCAGGCAGCCGGCTATGACGCCCGGGCGCGCGAGTGGCCAGGTCACATCCCGGAAGGCCTGCGAAGGCCGCGCGCCGAGGTCCAGCGCCGCGTCGATGAGATCGAGATCCATCCGCTCGAGGATTGCGTACAGCGGCAGGACCATGAACGGCAGGTAAGAATAAACAAGACCAATGTAGATTGCGAAGTCCGTATACATGAGTTGCACTGGCGCATCGATGATGCCGAGCCACATCAGGAAATTGTTTATGACGCCGTGATTGTTGAGCAATCCCATCCAGGCATAAACGCGCAGCAAAAACGAAATCCAAAACGGTAGTATGACGAGGAGCAGCAGGATACTACGTGCCGCCGAATCGGCACGTGCAATGCCATATGCCATGGGAAATCCCAGCAACAGGCAGAGTATCGTCGCCGTTGCCGCCATGAAGACAGACTTCAGATACGTAATGACGTACAGCTTGTCGGTCAGCAGGAACTTGAAATTGTCTGCCGTGGCCAGGAGTGCTCCGCCCTCGTCGAACATCGGTGTGAACGGTGGCTGAGCGATAATCGGGTCCGCTGTACTGATCTTCAGAATGATCGCGAAGGGTGCAAGGAAAAAAACAAGCAACCAGATATAGGGAATCGCAACTGTGAAGCGTTGCCAAAGCATGTCCCGTCCCTTGTCTGTCCCGGCGCTCATTCGACTATTCCGTCAGAACGATTGCGCTGCGGGGAGGCCAGGAGATAAACACCTGGTCATCCCATTCGAGAAACCGCTCAGCCGAGCGGCGCCGGTTCTGTGCGCTTACCTGTACGATCTTGCCCGAATCCAGGCGAATGCGGTAAAGGGAAAGATTGCCAAAATAGCCAAGGTCCTCAACGACCCCTGGCAAGCACGTGTCTTGCTGGCTTTCGGGTTCGTGCTGACTGATAAATATCTTCTCGGGACGAACGGCGATGCAGACCTTATCCCCGTTTTGCATTTTCCTGTCGGTAAGACCGGTTAGTGGCGCGCCGGCTTCATCCGACGCCACCGAAATGCTGCCGTCACCAGCACTTTCCACCGTGCCTTCGAACATATTGATCGTACCGATGAAATCGGCGACAAAGCGGTTGCCCGGGTACTCGTAGACTTCCTTGGGCGTGCCAACCTGTTCAAACCTGCCTTTCTCCATGACCGCGATCCGGCTGGACAGGATCATCGCTTCTTCCTGATCGTGAGTAACGACGATGAACGTAATCCCCAGTTCGTCCTGGATATTCATCAATTCGAACTGTGTGTGCTCTCTAAGTTTCTTGTCCAGCGCCGCAAGAGGCTCGTCGAGTAAAAGGACCTTGGGGCGTTTTACGAGTGCGCGGGCTAACGCGACCCGCTGACCCTCCCCACCGGAAAGCTGGTTTGGTTTGCGTTTCGAAAACCGGGTAAGTTGCACTAGTTCCAGGATTTCCGACACGCGTGTTTTTATCTCGCTTTTGGAAACCCTGTCTTTCTCGAGGCCGTACGCAACATTTTTCTCCACCGTCATGTGCGGAAAAATTGCGTACGACTGAAACATCATGTTGACGGGCCGGTGATAAGGCGCCTGATCCGTGACATCGACGCCGTCGATAAAAATGCGTCCGGACGTCGGCGTCTCGAATCCCGCCATCAATCGTAGCAATGTCGTCTTGCCGCAGCCTGATCCACCGAGTATGGAAAACAACTCACCTCGGCCAATCTGCAAATTGACCGAATCAACCGCGACGAAGTCGCCGAAATGCTTGCTGAGATCCTTAATCTCAATGAACGGGTCTGAAGCGGTATTCTTGTTCGTGTCTCCTGTCATTTCTGTTTTTCTTGTGGGTTTCGTTTTTATTAAATACCGCTTTTGACTCTGGCGAACGCACGCGTTCGCGACCGTTCCCGCTTCGGCTCGACACTCAGTATCGGGTACAGGATTTTCCAGGTTTCCTCATCCGGATAAATGGCCGGGTTGTTGAGCATCTCCGGGCGCATGAATTCGCGCGCGGACTTGTTGGAATTCGCGTACCAGACTTCGTTCGCGATGTCAGCAGCGATATCAGGACGCATCAGAAAATTCAGGAACAGGTAAGCATTGTCCTTGTGCGGCGCATCCTTTGGCATATACAGGCTATCGACCCAGAGGCCGGACCCTTCCTTTGGCAATGTGTAACGCAGGTCCAGATCGAGACCGGCCTCACTTGCCCGAACCGCCGCCGTGGCGTAGTCGCCGGACCAGCTCATTGCCACGCAGATTTCCTGGTTTGGCAAATCGCTGAGCAATTTCTGGTTGCTGAAATAGCGGATGTATGGGCGCACGAGTTTCAGTTGAGCCTCGGCGGCGGCCAGGTTCTCCTCGTCCATCGCATTCGGGTCCCTGCCGAGATAAGCGAGAACCATTGGAAACAAGTCGGTTGGTCCGTCGAGCAGACTCACGCCGCAGTCGGCGAGTTTCGACACGACGTCCGGATCGAAGAGCACGTCGCCGCTGTCCATCGGATGATCGGGCAGGCGTTCACGCACCAGCTTCTCGTTGTAGGCATAGCCGGTAGTGCCCCAGTGGTAGGGTATGCTGTAGCCCCTGGTTCTTACATAGACGTCGGTCTTTTCGATAAGATCCTGATCGAGGTGGCGCATGTTGTCCAGGCGCGAAAAATCCAGTTCTTCGAAAATGCCGATCGGCGCAAGCCTCGATGCAAACTGGCTGCTGTGAACGACGACGTCATAGCCGCTGCCACCCGCCAGGAGTTTGACATCGACCACTTCCGAGGAGTCATAGACATCGTAGTTGACTTTGATGCCGTACTCGCCTTCGAATTTCTGCAGGGTGTCAGGCGCGATATAATCCGCCCAGTTATAGACATTGACGAGCTTTTCGCCGCTCGCTGGGTCAGCAGCCCGGTCCATGGAGCACGATGCCAGCATTAGCGCCGACACAAGCGTCAGCGCCATTACAAGCACGACTGGCAGAAGATAGAACGCAGGCCCTTCTGTTGTTATCTGCCTATTCATGCGCATTCGATTTCACCACCTGCACGTCATGAAAACAATTGAAATTGGCTGGATTCGGCATTCTTCGACTGCCTGCAGATCATCAAGTCCCCGCTTTCACAGGCCCCGTGCAATAATCAGCCGCTGAATCTCGCTCGTACCTTCCCAGATGCGGTCGACCCGAAGCTCGCGGAAGCAACGCTCTGCGACGTTTTCGCGCATGTAACCACGGCCGCCGAATATCTGCACTGCCCGGTCGGCGATGCGATTCGCCATCTCAGGGCTTGGTCAATAATGTTGCGGAAATACTGATTTCAGATAACCCTTTACGGAGTCCAGCGCCGCATGACGATCCCAGTTCTTTGGGCTCATGAGGCAGGATAACCAAAGCCCGTTCGTCAAGGATGACAAGACGTCTGCGATGTTTTTTGCATTGATGTTGTCGTACTTGCCTTCCGCAATCATTTCCTTGGAAAGGCGTTCAATAACTCGATCATAGCCGCGATCATAATCATTGCACATCTTGCGATAAGCCGGCATCGCTTTGACTTCACCCCAAAAGCCAAACCAGACGGCGATTTTTTTCTGGTCACACACCGATGGCTTCAGATCGAGCTCCATCAATGCGAGCAGTTTATCGGCCGCATCCGGACCTGATTTCTCCAGCGTTTTCTCGAATAAGGATTTGTATTCTTCCGCCAGGTAGCGAAGCGTCTCGTTGAAGAGGTTGTCTTTGCTTTCGAAATGCAGATTGACGATACCCTGGGAAAGCCCCGCCTCTCTGGCCACGTCGCCCAGCGTGGTACTGCCGATGCCGCGCGTCGATATGCATTTGATAGTGGCTTCAATCAATTGCTGGCGGCGCGCCTCCTTCGACGCGGTTCGATTCGACTTCGTTGCTGCAACTGCCATCTTTTGTCCCGTTCTCTCCCGGCCAAAGCCCGTGAGTAAGGCCACATTCTGCCATAAAATGAATGACTATTCATTCATTTTTCTGGACTTCACACCCCTCCTCGTGAGACCCTGTGCAGGTATTAGGCGTAGGGGGCCCCTATGAGGAGCCTGGAAAAATCCAATCTGCAGTTCAAGAAAGCCGCCACCAAACTGCCCTTGGGCGTTGCATCGAATTTCCGTTACTGGGGCGAGGACAAGACCATTTACGTCAGGCGCGCAAAAGGCGCGCGACTCTGGGACATTGACGACAACGAGTACATCGATTACCGGCTGGCCTACGGCCCGACCATATTGGGCTATGCCGATCCCCGTGTGGATGAAGCTGCCAGGGCCGGCATGGAAATCGGCGGTGTATTCGCCCTGGCGACAGAACTTGAATACGAAGTCGCAGAGCGGATCAGCAGAATGGTGCCGGCAGCGGAACTTGTAAGATTTTCGAATTCGGGCACCGAAGCCGTCATGGCTGCATTGCGTATTGCACGAGCCTATTCGGGTAAAGACGGTCACATCGTCCTGGAGGGTGGGTACCACGGTGTATTCAACGAAGTGCTTTGGTATTCGGCTGTCGAGGACTGGAATCCCAAACACGGCGATCCCGAGGTTCTTCCGGTCGGAGAAGGGGTCCCCAA
>JAPUKV010000235.1 GCA_027295475.1 Pseudomonadota bacterium | reverse complement strand
TTGCCTGACATCGAAATTAGAAGATAATCAAGATTTGCCATCTTATCCGCACGCTCATTGAGAAATCGCTCATCTACGCCATCCGCTGCAACCAGCTGGCCCAGGGTCCGGTGGCATGAGGCGTGAGGTCTTGTGCTTAGTTCGCCGCTGGCAGCATTTCGAGCTGCGGCGTCTTCCACGTTTTCATCTTTTCCGCATCAGGCGCGTAAATGCGAAGCATGGCGTCCATGCCTCGATCCACAACCACTTCAACCAGGACCGCCACCTCAACCGCCGCGATTTCTTCAAGCAGAACCGCGCTGCCGCGCTCGCTGAATGGCGTCATCTCGCCGCGTGAGAGTCTCGCCGCGTGAGAGTATTGAGCGCTTCTGATCAGCCAGCTCACTTCCAGTTAATCCAACAATGCCCATGTGATCCCTCCCTTTTTTCAATGCATTTTCAGTTCGTTGGGTCGCGTGGCACCTCGTCCCCTTCGATGACACTCAACAGGATCGTGGATTCCCTGATTAGCTGCCCGGCTGCGACGGCAACCATGACGACGCCCAGCACGGTCAGCCCGAGCGCAAACAAATGCAGCGTCGGTTCCACGTTGGACCCTAAGGTATTTGCAATAGTCCCGACAACGCTTGCGATCGCAAGCAAGGCAACGCTGATGTAGAGGCCCACTAAGGCCATGCGCATTAATCGCGCGCGGTGGCGCAAACGAGGTAAACGCTTACTTCGACCTGTTTCAAGTACCCGGTGGAATTCGTCATGTAGCAACCCGAACCGGGTTGAGGTTGATAGCACCATTAGGGCGACCCCCGGCAGCAGAAGCAATGGCGCAGCCCACAAAGTGTCGGCACTCATCGTGTATCCCTCCTCCGACGCCGTGCTGTTTCGCTAAATCAGTTCTGAATCGGAAACGATTTCAACGAGTGCCGGTCCGTCATGGCTAGGATCGTCTGTCGGCATCATTCGTTTGAGCAAACTGACGACGGGGATCATTCGGCCCATCGCGTTCGGAACGAGGTTTTCTAGCGACTCGAGGACGCCGCGACGAGTCTCTTCCGAAGGCTCGGGCGTGTCACCCAGCGCTGCGGCCATGCGACTGCCTCGCTTGCGACCGTCACCGAGCACCGCATCGATGCAGGCGGCGAGACGACCGTCATCGTGAAGCGGCGCGAGTATGGTCCAATAGAGAGCGAGGAAGCCAGGCCAGTGGGCCAGGTTTCTGGGAAGGCTGACTTGAACCTCGCGCGCGCGGCCGCGGGCGCCCAAGAGGTTGACGGCGCGCACCATGTCTGCGGTGACCGGATCCATCTGGTCGAAGTTGAGCATTTTGGGGGTTTCGCCAGCCACTTGGGGTTCGGGTTCAGCGGCGACCGGCGCGGGCGGAGGAGCGGTGGGCTTCTCGCCGCGCAGTCGGCTTATCAGCGCAGAGAAGGTGACGATGTTAAGCGGATTGCCGCGATCGTAACCGTCGATGGCAGCCCGGATAGACATCTCGGCTGCTGCATCGACCCCGACGGCGCGTAGCACTGCGCGCGGTAGGGTCGGTACGGGCGGTAGCGTTTGACTGTCGCGCAGCTGACGAGCTTCCACGTAAACGGCGCCTTGTTGATACAGGGGCTTCATCGTGGTCCACGCCCAATTCAGGCCACCGGGAACCGATGCCAGGTTGCGCCAAACCAAGTTCACAAACGGCATGCCCAAAGATTGGCGGATGTCTGCGTACAATTCCGCGATTTCTCCAGTCGCGTCGGCTTCAGCAATGCTAGGTACGGGGTCACCGGATCGCTGGGTCATCGTTGGGCCTTGTGCTTAGTTCGCCGCTGGCAGCATTTCGAGCTGCGGCGTCTTCCACGTTTTCATCTTTTCCGCATCAGGCGCGTAAATGCGAAGCATGGCGTCCATGCTAATATCCTCCCGGTTAATCGGTAGCCAGTTCTCATCCGGCACGCCCTCGGGCTTCTTCGCGCTGATGTAGATCTCGATGCCGCCATCAGCGTTGAGCTTGAAGCCGGCGTTCTCGCCGACGCTGTATTTTTTGCGGTCATTTGGGATGAAGAAGCCATTCTTGAGGTCGTAGAGCGTCAGCGACCAGAACGCCGTGGCCGGCGGCAGCTCATCCTTGCTCATCTTCAGCACATAGTCGTGCTGGGCGTTCATGGGCTTGCCGTCCTTGGTCGCAGCCGGGATATAGCGGGCCTGATACCCGGGCAGGCCGATCGGCCCAGTCACGGACTGAATGACCTGCGTCTCAAGGTCGATCTGTCCCTTGGGCATGAACAACTGGGGCATGACTCGCGCCTGCACGGCCTTATCCATCAAGGCTAGGGCGGCAAACGTCTTCTTGGCCACTTCGTCAGCAACCTTGCGGAACTGCGCGCCGTCGAGCTTGGCGGCCCTGGCCGCATCAAACACCTTGCCGGGCTCCACGCCGAGCGGCTTGTAGGCCGCCAGCAAGGCCTGATCCATGGCGCTGTTCGGATCAAAGGTCGTGTGATTGAAAACAAACTGCATCACTTTGAGCAGGTTAGTTGCAAACACATCCCCGTCCGTCTTGCCATGGCCCGGAAACACCACATCGCTGTAGTCCTTGGCCGGATTGCCTTGGAACTCGGACAGCGTCGTGACTTGGACGCTTTCCAGCGCCTGGATGATCCGCGCCATCCGCGCTGGGTCGGCCTGGTGCGGCATCGCGCGCAGGAAAGCCACGAAAAAATCGCCGTCGGCCTTCACGATGCGATCGACCCCTTTGACTTTCCGCCCTTGATAGCCTTCGGTGCGATCCGTGTAGAACAGCAGCTTAATCGGCTTCTTGAAATCTCCTTTACTGCTTGCCAGGGGAACCCCGTTGTAATGGGCATAGCCCGACGTTTGCAGGACTGCGAACTTGGAATCAATGGCTGGATATTCGACGATGATCGGATCGTGGCGCAGGTCCAGAACGGCCCCCTGATAAAGCGTGTCATTGTTGGGCCGCGCAATGGATTTTACTGTGTGGTCTGCTAACGCAGTCGCGGCTTTCGGGCTATTGAAGCCGGCCATGAACAATGCGCCAGAGGCGGGATCCAGGGCGAATTTCTGGATCACGTTGAACATTGCGACGTATTGATAAGAGCGTCGAACGAGGTTCTCGACCTCTTGATCGCTGAGCTTGATGAGCTCTTGTGCTATGGCTGTTGTTGAAAAACCGAGCGCCAGGAACAAGGTTATGAGCCACACCCTTATTCCCTTGAATCTGTTTTTTTCTTGTTTCACTGCTCTTCCCCTCCGCTCGTAGTGCGACCGTCGATAGCGTTCAGCGACAGGTTCAAGTTTAAGTGGCACGATCGACAGATATCCGCCGATGGCTGTCCTGCCGCGCGCCGCGCCAGCCAACGGGCTGACTTGCCGGCCCTGCTGTTGCGGAGGAGGCACCGTCGCCTGTGGCGCGGTCACGGGGTCAAACCCAGATCCTGTCATGACCATGCCCTCCCTGCCGTTGTACCTTCGACCTCGACTTTCAGCGGTCGACAGAAAGTAGGGTCATTCCACCGGCCCTGGAACCGGGAAGGTCCAAGACCCGTTCAGAATTTCTTTGCGCGGCTCGTAAATGCGCGCCACGTAGTTCCACCCTTCGCTGATCGGCAGACAATTCGCACGGCCGTCTTCACAACCGCCGAAATGTATGGTGAAGGACCCGTCCTGGTTCGGCCGGGCCGTGACGTTGTTGAAGCTGTAGGCGCCTAACTCGTTTTCATCGATAAAGCCGTCGGCATTATAGACTGTGATCGACCAGAAGGCGTCGACTGGGACGTCTCTCGCGGTTATCGCATGCGGGCTTCCGTCGTTTCTTGCGACGCTACGAATCTCATAGAAAGCGCTGGTTCGCGGCAACCCACCCCATCCGGCCGCAGCACCGACGAGATGATAGATCGGGTCGGTGTCTTCCGGCGTGCCAAAGGCACGCGAAGCGTCCATGCCCA
>JAPUKV010000234.1 GCA_027295475.1 Pseudomonadota bacterium | reverse complement strand
CGGCGGTCGGCCTGGGCAATATCTGGAAGTTTCCTTATATAGCGGGCCAGAACGGTGGCGGTGCGTTTGTCCTCGTTTATCTCATTTGTGTCGTCCTGATCGGCATGCCGGTCATGATGTCGGAGATCCTGATCGGCAGGCGGGGCAGGCGTAATCCCATAGCCACTATGGCTTTGCTAGGAGAAGAGGAAGGTAGTTCCCGGCATTGGCGGCTGCTTGGATTGGTGGGAGTACTGGCCGGGAGTCTCATACTGTCGTATTACAGTGTGATCGCCGGCTGGACGCTGGCGTATGTGTACAAGAGCATTACGGGAGTCTTCGCGGGTGCAACGGCGGCCGAGGTCAGCGCTCAATTCGGCAGCTTTGTCGGTGACTGGCGGCTCGTCGCAGTGTGTCATACGCTGTTCATGGGGCTGACGATCTTCGTTGTTGCGCGCGGTGTGGAACGCGGGCTCGAGCAGGCTGTCAGGTTCATGGTACCTGCGCTGCTGTTACTACTGCTGACGCTTCTCGGTTATTCGATAAACTCCGGGCATTTCGGGGAAGGCCTGGCGTTCATGTTCACGCCTGACTTCGACAAGCTGACCTGGGACAGCGTGCTGGCTGCCATGGGACAGGCATTTTTTTCCTTGAGTATCGGCATGGGTGCGCTCATGGCCTACGGCGCTTACTTGCCGCAGGAGACGTCGATAACCGGTGCCACCGCAGCTGTCGTTACGGCAGATACACTGATTGCCATACTTGCCGGCCTGGTAATTTTCCCGCTGGTTTTCGCCAACGGGCTGGACCCGGCCGAAGGTCCGGGACTGGTGTTCGACACGCTGCCACTGGCATTTGGTCAGATGACGGGCGGCGCAGTTTTCGCGACGCTTTTCTTCGTACTGTTATCATTCGCCGCATGGACATCTGCCATCGGCCTCATGGAGCCGGCCGTGGCCTGGACGGTTGAACATTTCGGACGAGCACGTGCGCAGGCGGCTGTTCTTGTGGGCATCCTGATATGGGCCATCGGAATCGCTACAGTGCTCTCATTCAACGTGTTGGCTGATTTGACTTTCTACAAGGGCACGATGTTCGCCAATATCGATCACCTGACCAGCAACATCATGCTGCCGTTGGGCGGAGTGTTCATTACGGTTTTTGCTGCCTGGGTGATGTGCCGAAACTCGACAGCCGAAGAACTTGGCGGCGTAGGCACGCTTTATAAATTATGGCGCCTGCTCGCCCGATTCGTCGCTCCACTCGCGATCCTGTTTATTTTTCTGAAGGCAGTTGGATTGTTGCCTGATTTTTCCAGCTGATCGATACTCGGATCTTGGCCCTGATTCCGGTGAATTGTCGTGCGTAGAGTTAGTCGCAGTGCGCTCGTTCCTTATACGGCTCGCGAGATGTTCGTTCTCATCGACGACGTCGAGGCTTACCCGGAGTTTCTTCCATGGTGCAACGATACCGAGGTGCACAAACGCACTGACGACGTTGTTGATGCGACACTTGAACTGCACAAGGGCGCCCTGAGCAATCATTTTACTACTCGCAACACACGCCGCGAGTTTGAAAGTATTGAGATAGCGCTGATTGGTGGTCCGTTCCGACGGTTGGAGGGAGGCTGGCAGTTTACGGAGATCGGCGAGGAAGGGTGCAAGGTTACGCTGCAACTGGAGTTTGAATTCGAGAGCAAGTTGATCGACATGATGTTCGGCGCGTTCTTCGAAGATACCTGCAATTCACTGGTCGACGCGTTTACGAAGCGAGCACAAGTTGTTTTCGGTGCGCGGTGAAACGTGAATCACGAATCAAAGCATCCGGGTCGTCTGGCCATTGAGGTCGTTTTTGCACTGCCGGCACGGCAGGAATTGATCTCTCTGACAGTCGACCCCGGCACGACCGTAGCAATGGCGATACGGCAGTGTGCGATCGGCGATTTGTTTCCAGAGGAGGATCTTGAAAACTGTCAGGCAGGTATATGGGGCAAGCCAGTCGGTCGCGATCATCCATTGAAGGATGGAGATCGTCTGGAGCTGTACCGGCCGTTATCGATGGACCCGCGCGAGGCAAGGCGCAAACTTGCGGCAGACGGACTATCGATGGGGCAGCCTGCTGACAATCCGAGACGAGAATCCGAAAGCGCCGAAGACGCCGAAGACGCTAGAGATTCGGATTGAGTTGCTGGCCGTCCACAATCTCGCTGACTTTTTCGCCGTCGAAGTGAATCGAGATCCAGCGCTTGAAAATGGCGTCGTCGCGGCCGATTTTCAGGTAGTAAACGTAATCCCAGCGCTCGTCGTGGAACGGGTCGTCGATCATCGGCGTGCCGAGCAAAAATCGCACCTGTCTGCGCGTCATGCCGACTTCCACCTGGTCAAGATCTTCCTGTTTAAGCAAATTTCCCTGCGAAAGGTTGGCCTGATAGACGCACCCTCCGGCCATTGAAAGGATGAGGAGCATGCAAGATGAGATGGCTAATTTTCGCATTTTTTATTGATTCGGTTCTGTCTGTACAAGCAGGAATTACGGGCTGATATTGGACTGGCGGTGGAGTGGCCAGTTCAACTGGGTCATAATAGGCGCGAATCATACCTGCTTGGCTACCGCCGCGGTAGCCGACTCTTTCGCACCATACTCAGCGAGACCCAGTGAATGTTGCAACGTCAGGAATTAAGAAAAGCAGGCCTCAAAGTAACGCTTCCCAGACTGAAGATTCTCGAGATTCTCGAGACCAGCCGGCAGCGCCATTTGAGTGCGGAAGACATCTACAAGGAGTTGCTGCAGACGGGCGAGGATATCGGGCTGGCAACGGTTTACCGGGTGCTGACCCAATTCGAGGCAGCCGGGCTCGTCGCTCGCCACAATTTTGAAGGCGGACATTCGGTTTTCGAAATGGACGAAGGCAAGCATCACGATCATATGGTGTGCGTTGAGAGCGGTGAGGTTGTCGAGTTCGTAGACGAAGAAATCGAACGCTTACAACACAAGATCGCAAAGAGTCATAATTTCGAACTCATCGATCACAGTCTCGTACTTTACGTAAAACGGTTGAAGAAAGACTCCGAATCATAGAGTGCAGAACAGATGTCGATCATCTGTAACTCCTGCTGTAGTCGTGCGCTGCTACACACGCTGGCAAGTCAAAGAACAGCGCTGGGTGGTTGGGTGAACGCTGGCCGTAGTCCGCGTAGAAATGCTCGCAGGATTCCCGGTCAGGGCGTTGCTTTTTCTCCACGCATTCCTCGACTAACTGCGCCCTCGTGGCAATGATTTTCACTTGACGAGCCGCTTCGCAGACAGCATCCAGTTCGGCTTGCTTCGCTTGCCGCTCTTCTTCCGTTTCGAAGGCCAGACCGGCGGCAGAGGCCACCATCGCGAGCATCAACAACAACCACGCGTTTTTCATTACAAGCTCCAAAAATTTGTATCGAACGTTCACGATGTTTCAGAAATCGGGGTCGAACCGCTGGCCGGAGGGTACCAAGTCTCCAACAAGGCTGTATTGATGGGCCCAGCGAGTGGCGAAACGCCCTTATGCCGTTTCTTTTCTGTTGTCGTCGCCACGCGAGCCCGATGCAAGCATCTCCGCCGCATGTTCCCTGGTCTTTTTCGTAATCGCGACACCACCGAGCATTCTCGCCAGTTCCTCGATTCGTTCGTCGTTACCCAGACGAGCGATACCTGTTCTGGTTGATTTGCCATCAGTCATCTTGTGAATTCGATAATGGTGATCTGCAACACTGGCTACCTGGGGCAGGTGGGTTACGCATAGAACCTGGCGGTTTCCGCCGACCTGGTTGAGCCTGCGCCCGACCATTTCCGCGACAGCGCCGCCAATGCCACTGTCGACCTCATCAAAGACCATCGTTGCAATCGTGCTGCCGTCGCTGGCAATCACCTGAATCGCCAGACTCATTCTGGACAGCTCGCCTCCGGAAGCTACCTTTGCCAGCGGCATCGGCGGCTGCCCGGGATTTGCGCTGATCAGGAACTCGATGTTGTCGATGCCGTGGGATTTTTCGTTGCCTTCGCTACATTCGACGACCGATATGTCGAATATCCCGCCCGGCATTCCAAGTCCCGCCATTGTTTCTGTTACGGCAGCAGAAAACCTGCTGGCTGACGCCTTGCGAGCACTGGATAATCTTCTTGCGTTCTTGCGATAACTGCCGGCAGCTTTCCTGGTTTTTTCGGTAAGCTCTACGCCACGTTCCTCGGCATGTTGCAGTTCGCACAATTGTTCGCGAACCCTGGCATGAACCTCTGGTAACTGCTCGGCTTCAACCCGATGTTTGCGCGCGACGGTTTGAATGGCACTGAGGCGTTCCTCTACCCAGTCATGACGTGTCGGGTCCATGTCAATCGTGTCGGCGTAACGTCGCAGCGTCTCAGTTGCTTCACTGACCTGAATGCTCGCGTCCTGAAGCATGGCGAGAACCGGTTCGAGTTGTGGATCAAAAGTACTTAAGTGTTCCAGTGTGTGACACGCGTCGGCAAGAAAGCTTTGTACATTCGCCGTGTCACTGTCATATATATTTTGCAATATGTCGGACACACCATCCGCAAGCCTGCCGCAGTTTTGCAGTCTTTGCCTTTCACTCTGCAAGGCGTCCGTCTCATCTGGCTGCAAATCCAGGGCTTCGAGCTCACCCAGCTGAAATTCCAGTAGATCTATGCGCGACGCTCGATCTGCGTCGGCGGCCTCGAGATTGTGCAGCTCAATGGCGAGCGACTGCCATTCGTCGTAGGCAAGCTCAGTCGCCTGGCGCAGTTCGATGAGAGCACCGAAATGATCCAGCAAGTCGCGCTGAACGTCGCGCCGGCCCAGGGACTGGTGAAAATGCTGGCCATGAATGTCCAGCAGTTGCTCTCCCAATTTCTTCAGTGTCTGCAGGGAAACTGCGTTGCCATTGATAAATGCCCGGGAGCGTCCATCGGCATTGATGACGCGGCGCAGCACGCATTCCTTATCCTGATCGAGGGTTTGTTCGTCAAGCCATGCCTTCGCTTCGGGCACGTCCGCAAGACCGAATTCAGCGCTGAACTCGGCACGTTTCGCGCCGCTACGGACAAGGCCATTGCCGCCGCGTTCTCCCAGAACCAGGCCCAGGGCGTCCACAAGAATCGATTTGCCGGCACCAGTTTCCCCGGTGAGGACCGTCATACCTTCGTCAAAGTCGACTTCTATCTGATCGATAATCGCGAAGTTACGAATCTGCAGACTTCTGAGCATGGACTAACGACTCCCGTTACGGTCAGCATTAGTTCGAATACGGCTATCCCGGCCCCAGTGCAGCTTTGAACGCAGGATCTCGTAGAAGTCATAGCCCGGCGGGTGAATAAGAGTAGTTCGCTTATCCGCGGCGCGGATAAGCAGGCGATCCGTCGCAGTCATTGCGCCGAATGAATGACCGTCTGCAGCGACTTCGGCCTGCGTATCGACGCGTTCAAGCAAATTTACTTCTATTTCGAGGTTCGCGGGCACAACAATCGGCCGGTCGCTCAATGTATGCGGGCAGATCGGCACGACGACAATGGCATCGAGTTGTGGCTCAATAATCGGTCCACTGCAGCTAAGCGCATAGGCCGTGGATCCTGTCGGTGTCGCAACAACGAGTCCATCGCCTGAGTGGGTGTTGACACGCTGGTTGGCGATCGAAGTTTCGAAGTCAATCATTCGCCCGGTTCCACGCCTTTTCAGAACGATGTCGTTCAAAGCGGTGGCCTTGACGACACTACCGTCGGATGACACAAGACATGCATTCAAAAGCAGTCGCGATTCCCGCGAATATTCCCCGTTCAGAATGCTGTCGAGGCTCTGTAACATCTCATCGGGCGTTACGTCGGCAAGAAAGCCGAGGCGGCCCCTGTTGACGCCGAGTAACGGCACGTCATGTTCCCAGGCCAGCCCTGCGGCATGCAGCATCGTGCCGTCGCCGCCGATCGCAACGATCAAATCGGCCAGACCGGCGATTTCTTCCTCTGGTACGCGGCGCACCCGTAGTTTGTCCGGAACCTCCGGTACCGCGATAACTTCGGCCCCAGCTTTAGTTAAATATGCCGCCAGTTCGGCCATCGGCTCGGCGACACGCGGATCTTCATGCCGGCCCAGAATGGCTATAATATTGAATTCATTGCTCATCTGGCCGACTACAGTCCCGTAAGATGCACACCCAAAACTTGCAATGCGTCGCTCGGGTGGATTGCGCCAGCAATTGTTGCAAACCCTTGACCAACCGCCAAGCCATTGCTAGCTTTTCGTTTCTACACTAACACAATGAGTTGACCGCTCATTTTTCGTTTTTTTGCACATGACACCGGAAACAATCAGTTCTGCACCAAACGAACGTGCTCAATATCTCTTGCGAGTTTTGATCCAGCGTTTCATCCGCGATGGCCAACCGGTAGGTTCGAGAACGCTGTCGCGCGATGCCGGTATTGACCTGAGTCCGGCAACAATCCGCAATGTGATGTCCGATCTGGAAGAGATGGGACTTATTTCCGCGCCGCATACCTCGGCAGGCAGAATCCCGACGCCGCGAGGCTACCGCCTGTTTGTCGATACATTGATTCGTTACAAACCGCCAAATGAAGGCGAAATCAGGAAAATGCAGTCGCAACTCCACAAGCAGCAGGATGACCCTGAAGCGCTTGTCAGCGCGGTGTCAAATTTACTCTCCAATATTACGAGTCTCACTGGCGTCGTCACCGTACCGCGGGGGCAGCATGCGACGCTGCGGCAGATCGAATTTCTGTCGCTGTCCGACAATCGTGTGCTCGCCATTCTCGTCATCAATGATTGTGAAGTGCAGAATCGCATCGTGCACACCGATCAACCCTACACCGAATCACAACTGCAACGTGCCGCGAATTTCATCAACGAAAATTACGCTGGCGCGGGTTTGCTGGAAATTCGCGAACGTTTGCTGGCTGACTTGGAGCGGACTCGCGATTCAATGAATCAGACAATGCACGACATTATCGCCGTCGCCCGTTCTGCCATGGAAGGCGCAGGCACGCCGCATGCGGATTTCGTGGTTGCCGGGGAAACAAATCTGATGGATTTTGCCGAGTTCACGGATATCGATACGCTACGCCGGCTATTCGACGCTTTTTCGAAAAAGCGCTTCATGCTGGATCTTCTGGATAAAAGCATAAACGCTGCCGGTGTGCAGATCTTCATCGGAGAAGAGTCGGGCGTACAGATTCTCGACGATTGCAGCGTCGTGACGGCACCTTATCGTACTGATGACGATAGCATCGGCGTACTCGGTGTAATCGGGCCTACGCGGATGGCTTACGACCGGGTCGTCCCCATAGTCGAAATCACCGCAAGATTGCTGGGGTCCCTGCTACACGCGTCGGACTAGTGATATTAGATACGACGGCCTTGATATTTCCTGGCATGTCCCCAAACTTCCCCTTTACTTTGATGGGTCGCCGGCCGTCAAAATCCGCGGCCGGCAAGCAAGTGGAGCATTCTCGAAATGAGTGGACAGCACGATCGTCCGGAATCCGAGCCGGATGAAACCGATGAAGACGCGGAAGATATTGCCGGGAAATCAGCCCCAGACGCAGCCCCAGACGCTGCCAGCCCCGGGAATGGCCAGCCTGACAATGACGCCGATGCAGGGCTGGCCGAATTGAAGGCCCTGGCGGACGAGAACTGGGACAGGTATCTAAGGGCTGCAGCCGAACTTGAGAACGTCCGCAAGCGTGCATCGAGAGATGTCGAGAAGGCGCATAAATTTGCGCTGGAGCGATTCTGCAGCGAGCTGCTAGCGGTGAAAGACAGCCTTGAAATCGGGCTGGCGACGGCAGATAAGGCCGACGTGCAGAGTCTGTTGGCAGGCAAGGAGGCAACGCTCAAGTTGCTGACGACGACCATGGAACGCTTCGGTGTGGTGGAATTGAACCCGGAAGGCGAGCCATTTGACCCGCAGGAACACGAGGCAATATCCATGCAGCCGTCGTCAGATGTTGAGCCCGGTTCCGTACTAACCGTATTTCAGAAAGGCTATGCCTTGAATGGTCGTCTGCTGCGACCGGCACGTGTCGTGGTTGCCTCCGAACCGCCCGAGAGTGCCGGTAAGGGCGAAGCCCAAGGATAAGATGCGCAAATCAGGCCGAAAGTCGCTTGAAACCTCGGTGCCAGGCCCCACTTACAGCGTAGTTTTGAATTATTTCCAACAGAATCCGGAGATTAGGAATCATGGGTAAAGTTATCGGTATCGACCTGGGTACCACCAATTCCTGCGTGGCGGTGATGGAGGGCGACAAGCCCAAGGTCATCGAAAACAGCGAGGGAGATCGCACGACGCCGTCGATTGTGGCATTCAGCAAGGATGACGAAGTGCTGGTGGGGCAGTCCGCCAAGCGCCAGGCAGTCACAAATCCGACCAACACACTGTTTGCGATAAAGCGACTCATCGGACGTCGATTCGAGGACGAAGTCGTGCAGCGCGACATCAACATGGTGCCGTACAAAATCGTCGGTGCCGACAATGGCGATGCCTGGGTGCAGGTAAACGACAAGTCCATGGCGCCGCCTGAGATTTCCGCCCGCGTGCTGATGAAAATGAAAAAGACCGCGGAAGATTATCTTGGCGAAGAGGTCACGGAAGCGGTGGTAACGGTGCCGGCCTATTTCAACGACTCGCAGCGACAGGCTACCAAGGATGCAGGCAAGATCGCCGGCCTTGAAGTGAAGCGCATCATCAACGAGCCAACGGCGGCCGCACTCGCATACGGCATGGACAAGAAGCGCGGTGACGTAAAGATCGCAGTATTCGACCTCGGTGGCGGGACGTTTGACGTATCAATCATCGAGATCGCCGAAGTCGATGGCGAGCATCAATTCGAAGTGCTGGCGACGAATGGTGACACGTTCCTCGGAGGTGAAGACTTCGACATGCGGGTGATCGAGTATCTGACCTCGGAGTTTCAGCGCGAAAGCGGTGTCGATATTACGCAGGACCCGCTGGCGATGCAGCGGCTCAAAGAGGCTGCGGAAACGGCCAAAATCGAGCTTTCGTCACAGCAGCAGACCGAAGTCAACCTGCCATATATCACAGCCGATGCGACCGGTCCGAAGCATCTGAACATCAAACTGACCCGTGCCAAGCTCGAGTCTCTCGTTGAAGAGCTCATAGCCCAGACGTTGGGGCCATGCAAGACCGCATTGAAGGACGCAGGATTGAAAGTCAATGAAATTAACGACGTCATCCTGGTCGGCGGCCAGACACGCATGCCGAAGGTCCAGGAAGAGGTGCAGAACTTCTTCGGCAAAGAGCCGCGAAAGGACGTGAATCCCGACGAAGCAGTTGCCGTAGGTGCCGCGATTCAGGGTGGTGTCCTGGCAGGCGATGTCAAAGACGTTCTACTCCTGGACGTTACGCCATTGTCGCTCGGTATCGAGACGCTGGGCGGCGTGATGACGAAACTCATAGAGAAGAACACGACGATTCCGGCAAGCGCTGATCAGGTGTTTTCAACAGCCGACGATAATCAGTCCGCGGTGACCATCCACGTGTTGCAGGGCGAGCGTGAACGCTCGCTGGACAACAAGTCGCTCGGTCGCTTTGACCTGACCGATATTCCGCCGGCACCGCGCGGGTTGCCGCAAATCGAAGTGATGTTCGACATAGATGCGAACGGCATTCTCAACGTGTCTGCCAAGGATAAAGCGACCGGCAAGAGCCAGAACATCGTCATCAAAGCATCCAGCGGGCTGTCCGATGAAGAAATTGAGCAGATGGTTACAGATGCGGCAAGCCATGCCGAGGAGGACAAGAGGTTCCGCGAGCTCGTCGACGCACGCAATCAGGCGGATGGCCTGATGCATGCCTCGGAAAAGACCTTGAAGGAACTTGGTGAGAAGGCAAGCGGCGAAGAGCGTCATGCGGTCGAAACTGCGATCGCTGATCTAAAAGCGGCATTGGAGAAAGACGAGAAGGATGCAATCGAAGCCAAGACTTCGGCGCTCGCCGAGGCATCGGCCGGGCTGGCACAGAAACTCTATGCGGAGCAGGCGAAGGAAGGCGCCGGGGCGCAGGAAGGTGTCGGTGCTGCCCCATCGGGCGACGATGTCGTAGATGCCGAATTTGAAGAAGTGGACAAGGACGGCAAGTCCAAATCAGACTAAGTTGCCCGGCACGGGTCTTGAAATGATCAGGGCGCCCGATGTGGCGCCCTTGATTTAGAAGCAATACGAGCTATGGCCAAACGCGACTACTACGAAGTTCTTGGTATCAGGAAGAATGCGGCGAACGACGAGATCAAGAAGTCGTATCGACGCCTGGCCATGAAACACCATCCCGATCGCAACACGGAAGACAGCGAGGCCGAAAGCAAATTCAAAGAGGCGAAAGAAGCCTACGAAATACTGAGCGATTCTGACAAGCGTGCCGCGTACGACCAGTTTGGTCATGACGGTGTCCGGGGTGGCCCGCCGGACGGCGGATTCAGTGCAGAGGGCTTCGGCGACATTTTCGGCGACGTCTTTGGCGATATTTTCGGCGGCAGCCGCCGCAGCAGAAGCCAGGTATTTCGTGGTGCTGATCTCGGCTACGAACTCCGGCTGGATCTCGAAAAGGCAGTCAGCGGTGACTCTGTCACCATCGAGGTACCAACGCAGGTAACCTGCGAAGAATGCCATGGCAGCGGCGCCGCAAAAGGGTCGGAGCCCGTGAAATGCATGACCTGCGGCGGCGCTGGTCAAGTCCGCATGCAGCAGGGATTCTTCGCCATTCAACAGACCTGCCCGGCATGTAAAGGCGCGGGCACGGTGATCACCAATCCATGCAGCCATTGCCACGGCCGTGGCCGCATTTCCGAGACCAAGAGATTATCGGTGAAGGTGCCGCAGGGCGTCGAAGATGGTGATCGGATCAGGCTTGCGGGTGAAGGAGAGGCCGGCCGCAACGGCGGCCCGCCGGGCGACCTCTATGTCGAGATCCGCGTAAGTCCCCACAAGATCTTCCATCGCCACGGTGCAGACCTGTCCTGTGAAGTGCCGATCAGTTTCGGCACGGCTGCTTTGGGCGGCGAAATAGAACTGCCGACGCTCGGCGGTCATGTCTCGCTAAAAATCCCGGCCGGCACACAGTCCGGCAAGAAGTTTCGTTTGCGTGGCAAGGGAGTGACGACCGTCCGTGACCGGAGACAGGGCGATCTGTTTGCGCGCGTCGCCGTTGAAACACCGATCAACCTGAC
>JAPUKV010000233.1 GCA_027295475.1 Pseudomonadota bacterium | reverse complement strand
AGATGTCAAAGAGCCTGAACAGCCCGAATCCCAAGGCCCAGGCCATTAGAGTGTCCATTGACGAGGGTGCGGCCAGGAGCACCAGATAGATACCGGCGATCTCGTCCCAGACAATACCCGGGTGGTCATGCACACCGATGCGCCGGGCGCTCTCGCCGCACAGCCAGATACCGCTCAATATCAGAGCGACGGCGACCATAAGACGAAATTCAAGCGGCAGGGCCAGAGTGGCCCAGGCCAGTGCCACACCGAGGAGAGACCCCAGGGTGCCCGGTGCCACCGGCGACAGTCCGGCTCCCAAACCGAATGCCAACAGGTTCACCGGATCACGTAAAACTTTTCGCCTGATTTCTGTGTCGACTGCTGCCATTTTTCCGGGCTCCAACACTCAGAAATGCCGGTAACCGGTATCCGTGTACTCGAAAGGTACACCGTCTTTTGTACACTCGATGCCATCACCCGATACGACCCGCCCGATACAAGTCACCTGCACCTGATTTTGTTTCGCAACGGCATGAATGTCAGTCTCTTTGGATCGAGGCACTGTAAAACAAAGCTCGTAATCATCGCCGCCGGCGAGCGCGAATTTTATCGCTTCGTCGTAATCAAATTTGGCAAGAATCTCTGCGGAAAACGGCAACTGCGAAAGCTCCAGTTTTGCGCCTGCCTTGCTTGCCATCAGAAGCTTTTGCAGATCCGCATACAAACCGTCCGACAAGTCGATTGCGGCACTGGCAAGTCTTGTGATTGACGAGGCAAATACGAGTCGCACGCTCGGTCGTACAAATCGACCGATGAGATATTCGCTTTCGCCCGTCTGATCGGAGCCGCTCTTGAGCAGTGAGAGACCGGCGGCTGCATCGCCCGGTGTTCCCGTAACAAAGATGCTGTCGCCCGGGCCAGCGCCGGATCTCTTGATAAGGTCATGCGGATCGATGTCGCCCAGTAGTTGCACGCTGATGACAGTTGTCTCGCCGCGAGTCGTATCGCCACCGATGAGGGATACCTTAGCCTCGGCCGCCGCAGTAAACAGGCCCTCCGCAAACAGCGCCAGCCAACCCCTGTCGGCTTGCGGAATACTGAGCGCCAGCGTCATCCATCGAGGCCTTCCCCCCATGGCCGCAATGTCCGAGAGATTAATGGCAACCGAACGATATCCGACGTCGAATGGCGGGAGGTCGACAGGATAGTGAACGCCCGCGACAATAGTATCGACGACGCTGATCAGTTCGCGGCCGGGATCCGGCACGATAACAGCGCCGTCATCGCCGATACCCAGCCGTACGCTGTCATCTTTCACTGGCCGGTCGAAATAACGCCGAATCAATGCAAACTCATCCACCGCGGAAGATTCCTCCTACTGGGCTGATCCGGATTTCTCTGCCGGACGCAGTTTGTCAGCTGCCTTGTCGAGCAACGCATTGATGTACTTGTACCCGTCCTCTGCACCGAAGCGCTTTGCGAGGTTGACCGACTCGTTAATCACGACCCGGTAAGGCACGTCCGTCCTTTCCACAAGTTCGAAAAAGCCGAGCAACAGGATGGCCATTTCGACAGGATCGAGTTGCGACAGCGGCCGGTCGGCGAACTCGGCAATTTTCTCTTCGAGTGCAGCCTGTCCTGCGCAGATTGCCGGCAGTGTTTCATCGAAGTATTGCTGATCTGCGCACTGATAATGGTCGCCGTCCCTGAACTGCCTCAGCAATTCCGCACAGTCATGGCCGGTCAGCAGTTTCTGGTAAAGGGCCTGCAGTATCAACTCTCGAGCGCGGCTGCGCGCACCTGCCGAATCAGACTTGCCCATTTTCATCTCCTCGCCGCGCCCTGCCCGCATGTTTTATCAATTGCTTCGCGAGATCGGCCAGGAATTTGCTTGACTGAGCGATTTTCCGAGTGAGTGGCAAAAGCCTGTGAATGTCCGGCAGAAAACTCCTCAGACGATCAAAGACCAGGAGAGAGCGCAAGGGACGGCATTCCATAGTGGTAAATCATCCGGGCTAGTGGCGCGCAAAAACCTGATTTGCTTAATCCAGCATGCGCAGCAGGTTGACCATTTCGATGACCGCCAGCGCAGCTTGTTCGCCTTTGTTGCCGGCCTTGGTACCGGCACGCTCAATAGCCTGTTCGATCGTGTCAGTTGTCAGAACACCGACTCCGATCGGCATGCCATGCTGACGACTGACCGCGGCGATGCCGCGCATGCATTCACCAGCGACGTATTCGAAATGTGGCGTCGCACCGCGTATCACTGCGCCAAGCGCCACGATGCCATCGCAGCGACGCTGTATAGCCACCTTTTCCAAGGCCAACGGCATTTCATACGAGCCCGGTACGCGTATGAGTTCGATATCCGTCTCGTTGACGCCATGCCGGCACAAACAGTCGACGGCACCCTTGATTAATGAGTCAACAATGAAGTCGTTGAATCGCGAGGCGACAATTATGAACCGCGCATCCCTCGCAACAAGGTCGCCTTCGATTATTTTTACTTTGTCCATTTTCTTTTTCGCCAATTATTGACCGTTATTTTTCGACGTACTCCGTAATTTCCAGATCAAAGCCTGAGATTGCATACATTTGCTTCGGCGCCGACAGCACGCGCATGCGTTGCACGCCGAGGTCCTTCAGGATTTGTGCACCCACGCCGTAAGTCCGGAGGACCTCGTCACCGCTTCGCCGGCTTTCGAGGTCATCCGTTACTTCGGACAAGCTGCCGACCACGTCCATCAATTCGCGCGACGATTGCTGATCTCTAAGCATAACGATGACGCCGACATCCTCTCGTGAGATTCTCTCGATCACGCTATCCATCGGCCAACCCAGCGCAGGGCTCTGAATCCCCAGGACATCGCCGAGCGTATCCTGCAAGTGAACACGCACCAACGGTTCGGTACTCCCCTGGACATCACCTTTCACCAAGGCAAGATGAATTGTCTGATTCAGGTGATCGTCGTAGCAGTACAAGGTGAAGTCGCCGTGAGCCGTCTGGACCGGCCTCTTGTCAATACGTTCGACGTAGCGTTCTTTCTCCAGCCGATAGCGGATCAGATCGGCAATCGTGCCAATCTTTATGCTGTGCTTGCGAGCGAATTTTTCAAGATCCGGCCGACGCGCCATGCTGCCGTCTTCATTCAAAATCTCAACAATGACTGCCGCCGACTCGAAACCCGCCAGGCGCGTCAGATCGCAGCCTGCCTCAGTATGCCCCGCCCGCGCCAACACGCCGCCCGGTTGTGCCACGACCGGAAAAATATGTCCGGGCTGTTTCAGGTCGTCCGGTTTCGCATCGGGCGCAACGGCAACCTGCACAGTCTTGGCCCTGTCATGTGCGGAGATGCCGGTTGTTATGCCTTCCGCCGCTTCTATTGAAATGGTGAAATTTGTTGCGTGGTGTTCGTCCGTCTCGTGAACCATCAACGGAATACGAAGTTGTGCGCAACGCTCTCGCGAAAGTGTCAGGCAAATCAGCCCGCGCCCGTAACGGGCCATGTAATTGATGTTTTCCGGTCGAACTTTTTCGGCGGCCATGAGCAGGTCGCCTTCATTCTCACGATTCTCGTCGTCGACCATGATGACCATTTTTCCGGCGCGAATATCAGCAATGATGTCCTCAATATCGGTAAACGCAGATGCCCGTGGGTGTAGTGTCGGTTTGTCACGCATAGCCATGTGCCTTCAGGAAGTCTTTTGAAATACCGGCGCCGGCTTCTGCGTCGCCGTCACGTGCAAGCAGACGTTCGATATACCGGGCCAGGAGGTCCACTTCGATATTGACCGCCGTGCCAACGGAGTAATCACCGATGATCGTTTCTTCGGCAGTATGAGGAATGATATTCACTTCAAACATACAAGCTGATACCTCATTGATGGTAAGGCCGACCCCGTCAACACAGACGGAACCCTTCTTTGCCAAGTAGCGGCTGTATTCCTTTGGCAATTCAATTTTCAGTCTAACCGAGCGGGCATCGGTCTCGCGAACTCTTACAGTGCCCACACAATCGACATGGCCGCTGATAAGATGTCCGCCGAGTCTTTCACCGAGGCTTATCGAGGGTTCGAGATTAACCGCGCTACCCGTGGTGAGTCCCGCAAGGGCCGTCACAGTCATCGTTTCGGCCGATATGTCGGCATCAAAACCGCCCGTATGCAGCGCCGCGGCCGTCAAGCAAACGCCGTTTACCGAGATGCTCTCGCCGATTTCGAATACTGACCAGTCGAGGCCCTTCGACTCGACTGTCATGCGCAGGTCCCCGCCCTGCTTTTTTAGGGAGCGGATCCTACCCTTGGCTTTGACGATTCCGGTAAACATAAGGACCTGACTATGCTTCGCTGTCAGACAGTGGCCGGGCCGTGATTCTGGTGTCGGCTCCGACGCGTCGAACATCGATAATATCGAGTTGCAGGCGCTGTCTCATATCCTGCCAGGCAGGCGTACTGAACATGCCCTGTGTCTGGCTCCCCATGATATGGGGCGATTGATAAATGACAAGCTCGTCCACCAGCCCCGCGGCCAGCAGACTGCCGGCCAGTGTGTGCCCTGCCTCTGCGAGCACGTCATTTACTTCAAGCTCGGCAAGCTTCGCGAGCACCGCGGTCAGATCGGCCCTGTTGTCCTGCCCTGGCACAACATATATGGATGCACCCGCCTTCTCGAGCGCTGACCTGTTGTCGTCATCGATACAGAATATTGCCGTTTTCCCTGGCAGCTGCAGCATGCGCGCCGATAGCGGCATGCGCAACTTGCTGTCCAGAATGACGCGCAGCGGCTGCATGCCCTCATTTGCCAGACTTTCGTCGCGTACAGTCAAAGACGGATCGTCCGCAAGCACAGTACCGATACCCGTCAGAACGGCTCCACATGACGCCCGCAAACGCTGCACGTCGGCTCTCGCCTCAGGACCAGTGATCCACTGGCTCTTACCGTTTTCCATGGCCGTGCAACCGTCCAGGCTTGCCGCTGTCTTCAGCCTGACGAAGGGTCGTTTTCGCCTTACGCGGGAGACAAATCCTTCGTTGAGTCGCAGCGCGTCTTCACTCATCAGGCCAACGCGTATGGCAATGCCCGCTTCTTTGAGAGAGGTCAGCCCATCGCCGTTCACTTCATGAAACGGATCTTGCATCGCAACGACCACTTCGGAGATCCCGGCTTTGATCAGCGCCTCAGAACAGGGTGCTGTTTTTCCATGATGCGCACAGGGCTCCAGCGTGACGTATGCGCGCGCGCCTTTGGCGGCAGCGCGTGCATTCTGCAACGCGCTTACCTCTGCATGGGCTTCACCGGTTTTTCGGTGCCAACCTTCCCCGACGATGCTGCCATCACGAACAATGACGCAACCGACTCGCGGATTGGGATGTGCTGTGTAGATTCCGCGACGCGCCAAAGCTAGCGCACGCGCCATAAATTCGCAGTCGGCTGGTGAGAAGTCAGTCATGGCCCGGTCAGCGCTTTTTGCCCGGCAACTCCGGCAACAGCGACATTTGCTCGCGACTGGCAGTCGCGTCGGATATTTCCTGAAGGCGTTTTATTTCTTCCTGAAACTCGGTAACGTCCTGAAAGCTGCGATAGACAGAGGCATATCTGACGTATGCGACTTCGTCGAGACTGCGCAGCTCTTCCATGACGAGTTCGCCGACCAGGCGGGACGGGACTTCGCGCTCGCCCATTGTGCGGAGTTTGTGTACCAGCTTGCCAACAGCCTGTTCGAACTCGTCCGACGGCACAGGCCTTTTCTCGAGCGCGCGCCGCATACTATTGCGGACTTTCGACTCATCGAACGGCTGACGGCTGTTGTCGTTCTTGACGATACGCGGCATGACGAGTTCCGCGGTCTCAAATGTTGTGAATCGTTCGTTGCACCGCAGACACTGACGTCTGCGACGAATCTGCCGGCCATCACCGGCCAGTCTGGAATCGATGACTTTTGTTTCTTCGTGGCTGCAAAACGGACAATACATGACCAGTGGTCCAACCAGGCTATATTGATGGGCTCAGCGAGTCGTGAAGCGCTTGGCCGCCAGGCGCGCCTCGCCGGTAATGGCGCGTCCTTGCCAAGAGGCGCAACACCGCGGACGACCGCTGCACGGCTCGCCCGCAGGGAGCTGCCCGGATGATCCAATACGGCGTTGCAGTCCTTGTAAAGGACCTGCCATTCCCTGCGGACTGCGCCTTGTCTTGGATCATCTGAGTAGCTCTGAGTTCATCAACATAAGCTCGTTGGGCCACTAATGATCAGGTATAAACCGGAAAACGCTTGCAAAGATCGAGCACCTTGCCCCGCACGCGCTTGATCATGACCTCGTTACTGATGTCATCCAGGATGTCGCCAATCCAGTGGCTTAACTGCTGCGTTTCTTCGGTGCCGAATCCTCGAGTTGTAATCGCCGGTGTACCCAGACGAAGGCCGCTCGTTACAAATGGCGAGCGCGGATCATTGGGCACCGTATTCTTATTAACTGTTATGTTCGCACGATCAAGCGCGGCATCCGCGTCCTTGCCGGTGATCTCTTTATCCAGGAGACTCACCAGAATGAGGTGATTGTCGGTGCCACCGGAAACGATACCGTAGCCACGTTCCATGAGGACACTAGCCATCATCTGCGCATTCTTGATGACATTACCCTGATACTCCTTGAATCCGGGATTCATGGCCTCGAGCAACGCTACCGCTTTCGCCGCAATTACATGCATCAGCGGCCCGCCCTGCGTTCCCGGGAACACCAGTGAGTTGAACTTCTTGGTCAGCTCGTCGTTCTTTTTCGCCAGGATCATGCCGCCCCGCGGGCCCCGCAGTGTCTTGTGCGTCGTCGTCGTCACCACATCAGCGTACGGCACAGGATTAGGGTAAAGGTCTGCGGCGACCAGTCCGGCGACGTGTGCCATGTCGACCATCAGATAAGCGCCGACGCTATCGGCAATCTGCCTGAAACGCGCCCAATCGACAATTCTGGAATAGGCCGAGAATCCGGCGATGATCATACGGGGCTTGTGTTCGGCGGCAAGGCTCTGGACCTGGTCATAATCGATCAGCCCGGAATCCGCCACAACACCGTATTGCTGCGCATCAAACAGCTTGCCGGAGAAATTGACAGGGGAACCATGTGTCAGGTGGCCGCCGTCCGACAAACTCATGCCGAGGATTGGGTCACCGGGCGTGAGAAGTGCCAGGAATACTGCCGCGTTTGCCTGTGATCCGGAATGTGGCTGAACATTGGCATAGTCCGCGCCGAACAGTTCCATCGCACGCTCGATCGCCAGCCTTTCAACGACATCGACATGTTCGCAGCCGCCATAGT
>JAPUKV010000232.1 GCA_027295475.1 Pseudomonadota bacterium | reverse complement strand
GGATAGTACTTTATCGCCTTTTCAAAATCGTCGATCGCCTTGTTATATTCCTTGGTGTTCTTTTTTTTCAGTTTCGCGAATTTCTTGTCATTCGTTTCAGCGATTGCTTTCTGCTCATACTTCGCAGCTTTATCGCGATGCAAGAGGCCCGCGTTATAGCTGACTACAGCCTTTTCCTCCGGTGTCAGCCTTTTCATTGGCTGCCCCATGCTGCCGCCGCCAGCGCTGCTGCCTTGGTTTGCATGCAATGGCGGCGCCATAGTCAGGACGAGGAAGATGACTAGATAGACTGGGAATTTCATGGTCTGCCCCCTATGAACATTCACGCCTCACCGGTTTCTAGACTTACCGATTATAATTTAGTTCAACGAAGCTGCGGCAAAAACGGCCTACTTCCGGCCTGACAGCCAGCCGTCGAGAGTGTACTTGTCGCTCCCCGCCGGAGCCAGCAACAAAAAGACAAGCAGCGCCAGGCGGGTGAAGGTATGTCCGTCTATATCGAACAACGGATCTTGCAGGGCATGACCATATGTCGTGACGATCAGTAACAGACCGACGAAGATGAGTGCTTCCCTGACTCGCCAACCTATGCAGATCAAAAGTCCTGCCGTCAGTTCGAGCACCGGTATGCTCACGCCCAATACATAGAGCAGCCACTCAGGAATCCAGTAGTCCGCAAAACCATTCACAAAATACTGACTCGCGTGTTCTGCCGGTGTCAGCACGAATACTTTCCAATAGCCGGCCATCAGAAACAACACACCCAGAATCCACCGCACAATAAAGTGAACGATCGGCCAGTTACTGTTCATGGGCCCTGCCTCCGCCAACAGTCGATATGGCCTGCAACATAGCACTATTTGATGCGCAGAATCAGACCTTGATCATTCGTTCGCCCGCGACCGCATCGCCGAGTGCTGTCACAGAATGATTGCGGGCTGTCTCACGCAATTTCGGAATGGTGCATGCCGTCCTGAAGCGCTACCGTGATTCGGTATAAGCCCGGTACGCAGTTGTGCTCATTGGGATCAGCACCACGAGCTCCAAAGGCAACACGACGAGCAAATCGACGCGAATATTACACTCGCCAGTGCACGTGCTCAGAACAATGGCCTCATAAGGCAGGGGAATCAGCCATAGCAATGCTGCTGACAGGCACTTTCGCTGTTTTGAACGTGCGAAGAGCACAGTAAATCGCTGCCAGTATGCTCAACAGCAGCAGCAGATAATAGATGATGGCCATTATTTATATTTCCGGTGTCAGTCGGACTGCTTGCCACCTGTAATCAAACGCGCGCCACGCCCATAAGTGATGTATTCCCACAACCAGCGGATGGATATCAGCAAGGGGCTGGGTACACCGATAAGAAAATATATGTGGGCGATGCCCCATATCCACCAGGCGAGCCAGCCTTTCATCTTGTAGTGTGAGAACTCGATGACCGCCGATCTGCGACCAATCGTGGCAAGATGACCGGCATGACGGTAGTGAAAGGTCTGGGCGGCTGCTTTGCCAGCGATTCTTTTGGCAATAACGTCCGCCACGAACCGGCCCTGTTGCTTGGCGGCCGGTGCGATACCGGGAACCGGTGCGCCGGCTGCGTCTCTTATAAGCGCTGCGTCGCCGATGACAAATATGTTGGGATCGCTTGATATCGACAGATCTGGCCGGACGATTATTCTGCCGGCGTTGTCGGTTTCTTCGTCCAACCATTGACCGACCGGTGAGGCGGCTACACCTGCCGCCCAGATGACGGTTGCTGTGGCAATCCTGTCGCCGTCAATCGTCACCCCTTCTTTGTCGCAATGCGACACTGGTGTACCCAGGCGAACTTCGACGCCGAGCCTGTCTAGTGACTGACGGGCATAGTTCGACAAAGATTCATGCAGATTGCGAAGCAGACGTGGACCGGCTTCGACCAGTGTTATCGTGGCACTGCGCGGATCAATGCGCCGAAAGTCAGCAGCTAGCGTGTGATGCGCGAGTTCGGCGATGGTGCCGGCGAGCTCGACGCCAGTTGGTCCGCCACCGACGATGACAAAGCGCAGTAAGCGCTTCCTTTCTTCGTTATTATCAGTCATCTCTGCTTGTTCAAAAGCCGTGAGAATGCGTCGGCGAATATGTGTCGCGTCGTCAATGCTCTTCAGGCCCGGCGCTATCGTTGCCCAGTCTTCGTGCCCGAAATACGAGTGGGTGGAGCCTGTCGCGACGATGAGATAATCGAAGGCCACGGCTTGATTTTGCAGGATGACCTCGCGTCGCCCGACGTCGATGTCCATAACTTCATCCAGGATCACCGATGTGTTCTTCTGACGGCTCAAGATGGAGCGAATGGGCCAGGCGATGTCTGATGGTGGCAGGCCGGCTGTGGCAACCTGATATAACAAGGGTTGAAACAGGTGATAGTTGTGCCGGTCCACAACGGTGACGTCAGCGTCAACTCCCGCCAGCTTTTTGGCAGCGAAAAGACCGCCAAAACCGGCGCCCAGGATAAGGATTCGTGGCATAGCTGTAGTTTAGCGAAACGCAGCGGAAAATCGCCTGTTTTGGTGGATACCGGCAGGTACAATTATGGCGTTTCGGGTGGCGCTCTAAAGTGAGTATCGAATTCCAGGCCAGCTTGCCTGTAGGCAAATTTTGCTCCGATGAAAAATCAAAAACATGGGGTTAGTGTTGAGCGATGTGATTTCGCAGGAAGTTACGAGCAGTCGCGATTGCCCGCGGTAAGGGAGCTGGAACGAAATGTGCTTGGTTGTGACTATGGCGGGACCAGCTGGACCACCCGTGCACAGGCGGATCACATTGCAGAGTCCCTAACATTACGGCCCGGCGTGCAGCTGCTCGAGATCGGGGCCGGTTCCGGTTGGCCCGGCCTTTTTCTAGTGAGTTTGACTGGTTGTGACGTAACGCTGCTCGATATCCCGTTGAATCCGCTCAAACAGGCCGTCGAGCGCGCCGTCGAGGATCAAATATCCGAGCAGATTCGGGTCGTGGCCGGCAGTGGTGCAGCCCTGCCCTTCGAGGGCGCTTCCTTCGACCGCCTGAGTCATTCTGACGTGTTGTGTTGTTTGCCGGAGAAGCTTGACATGTTGCGGGAGTGCCATCGTGTGGCGACCTCGGATGCCCGAATGCATTTTTCCGTCATTCAACCGGCGCCGAAACTATCGTCATCTGACTACCAGGAGGCACTCGACGTTGGCCCACCCTTTATAGATGCCCCGGACGGATATGAACCACTTCTCCGTGAAGCCGGTTGGCAAATCCTGGATCGCATCGATGTCTCGGCGGAATACGTGCAAAGCCTGCAGAAACTCGTCGACGGCATGAAAAGCAACACGACCGCGCTGCAGGAAGCATACGGTGCCGACGAGCTTGCCAGCCAGCGGCAACATCGCGAAGATCAGGTTGCCCTGATCGAACGCGGCATATTGCAGCGCAAGGTATTCGTCACGAGCGCGAAATAATAGCGCCCTTGTAACCAGTAGCCTGGCGGGAATGCCGAATCAAGGCTTTGAAGATCCTGTCTGCCTCCTCCAGAACCGTTTTTTCTTCCAGGGAATCCTGCTCTGCATTCAGGAATGTGCTCTGCAGCTTGATGAGTCGCTTCGCACTCTCCTGGTCGAGCAACTCAAAATCAGGTGCCAGGGCCTTGTTGATATCATTCGGCTCGTATTTCTCGAGACCGTCACCGTACTCCCGTTTCTCAAGCTCGAGGAAATCCCGTCCGGTGAGGGAATTGAGATACAGGAAGAGAAAAGGCAGATACGATTCGCCCAATCGGCTCGGTTGAAAGAGATGAAAACAGGTGAGAGAAACACAGTTGCTTTCATTCCAGACGAAGCGGATCCCTGCCCTGCCGAATACGCCGACCCATATTTTGCTCAACGGCCTTTTTTCCAACGCGTACCAGGGGGTTCTCATTCTTGTCAGATACCGGTGCTGAAAACCCGATGCCTCGCCTGAATCAATATATTGCTCGACCGCCTTCCCCGTTGTGACTTCGCCATCGAAGAGATAGACCGGCTTGTCGGCCTGCCGCAGGGCTTCGAAGTCGTGCTGGGTAAATACCTTACCAGGGGCCTGTTGCGCTTTGCTCAGGCAGGGAATCAGGCTTTCTGCCGGTAAGCCCTGTGCCGCGGCAGTCGATGGACGGATGGCAAAAAATTCATTCGCCCCGGTCGCGATGCCTCGCGAGAATCTGCCATAGGTCGAAAATGGCACGAGATTCGAGGATTCCGTATCAACTGCCCGGTTGCCCGGAAAATACGACCGCCACTTGCGTTCAACATCGAGATCAGACGCCGCATATTCGATGAACTCGGCATTCGCGAGAAACTCAGTGAGATCGCCGAGCTGGTCAGACGAATCGGCACGGTAGAAACGGATTCCTCTCGATGATGCACGCGCTCTCTCGGCCAGCAATACGCAGGCCGTTGTTATTGCATCATCAAACGTCCTGCTCTTGTAACAAACGGCAATGATACTTCGAAGAAAACCGGTCTCAAGGAGGTGTTTCTTGACATCACGGCCGTAGTTCGCGTTTAGAAACTCCGTGGGAATGATGAATGCCAGTCTCCCACCTGGCTTCAGCATTGAAAGCGATTTGATCAGGAACCAGCAATAGATATTCGTTTGCACGCTGAAAGGAGCACCCACCTTCGAGGAAATTGCGGCACGTATGTCTTCTTTATTCTGGACATAGTGGTGTTTGTAATACGGCGGATTGGCGATGATGGCATCGTAA
>JAPUKV010000231.1 GCA_027295475.1 Pseudomonadota bacterium | reverse complement strand
GTATCCGGAAGTGGTTGCCGGGCGGCTCTGGTCTGCGATCCAGATTACGACGGCGGCGGGCATTTGCAGCGTGATGGACCGTATCTTGCAGAGTTCCGAACCACCCAAGGGGTTTCTCGCGCAGGAAGCGTTCAGCCTGACAAACATCCTTGAGAATCGCTTCGGCGAATATTATGCACATGGCGGCAGCAGTCAGTTGTCCGCGGAATTGGTTGCGCGCGGCGAAACCGGACACCAGCGCGGCACCCAGAGGTAAGAGTATGAATGATATTTTGCAACGGCTGGGGCTGTCTGATGAAAACCCTGGCACCTGGTTGGGCTCGAACTCGCTCGAGGATGCATCGGCGGCACTGATTGAATCGGTCAATCCCGCGAATGGCGAAGTCATTGCCAGCGTGCGATCGACCACGCCCGCGGAATATGACGCGTTGATCGCACACGCCCGGGAATCTTACCTGGCGTGGCGCAAAATACCTGCCCCCACCCGCGGCGAAGCTATTCGTCTGGTCGGCAACGCACTCCGTGAGCATAAAGATGCGCTGGGCAGCCTCGTGAGTCTCGAGATGGGCAAGATCAAGGTTGAAGGCGACGGCGAAGTGCAGGAAATGATCGACATCGCCGACTTCGCGGTCGGCCAGTCCCGCATGCTGTATGGCAACGCGATGCATTCCGAGCGCCCGGAACATCGCATGTATGAGCAATGGCATCCACTCGGTCTGGTCGGCATCATCACCGCGTTCAATTTCCCGGTCGCGGTCTGGTCGTGGAATGCCTGCATCGCCGCAATCTGCGGCAACATCAGTGTCTGGAAACCTTCTCCCAAGACGCCACTGTGTAGTGTTGCCGTGCAAAAGATCTGCAATGCAGCGCTTGCTGACGCTGGATTCCCGGAAATCTTTTATGTATTCAACGATGGCAGCAACGAACTTGCGCAGCAGTTTGTGGATGACAAGCGAGTGGACCTGATTTCATTTACAGGATCGACCGTCGTTGGCCGGAAGGTAGGCGAACGGATTGCGCGGCGCATGGGCAAGTGCCTGCTCGAACTCGGCGGCAACAACGCGATTATTGTCGATGAGTTTGCAAATCTCGACATTGCGATTCCCGGAATTGTATTTGGTTCTGTCGGCACTGCCGGTCAGCGATGCACGACGACGCGCCGCATCATATGTCACGAATCACGCATGGATGAATTGAAAGATCGCCTGGTCGATGCGTACTCGCAGGTTCGCATCGGTGATCCGTTGGAAAACGACACGCTAATGGGGCCCGTGATCGACGAATCCGCAATGGACAGACTCGACGATGCCATTGCGGCCGTCAAAAAAGCCGGTGGCGAAATTTTGTGTGGCGGCAAACGCGTGGATGGTCCCGGCAATTTCGTCGAGCCCGTTATTGCGGTTGTCAGGAATGACTGGGACATCGTGCAGAACGAAACTTTCGCTCCGATCATGTACCTGATTCCTTACAAGGATCTGCCTGAGGCGCTCACTTATCAAAACGGGGTTGCCCAGGGATTATCCTCGTCCATATTTACCGACAATTTGCAGCATGCCGAGTATTTTCTGTCGAATGTCGGGTCCGACTGCGGCATTGCCAACGTCAACATCGGGACCTCCGGCGCCGAAATCGGCGGCGCGTTCGGCGGTGAGAAAGAAACCGGTGGCGGACGGGAAGCGGGTTCCGATGCCTGGAAGGTGTATATGCGCCGCCAGACAACGACAATTAACTACGGCAAGGACTTGCCGCTGGCGCAGGGTATCAATTTCGATCTTTAATGCGTTCGAAGCGATTTTTTTCGCGGTTCTTGCGCACCTTGCCCGCTTCAAAAATCTGCCCGCTGATGGCCAGGTAAACGCCAGGATTGACCGTTTGCACGGCGGCGACCGCCATGCCGACATTGAAAACGGCGTCGGTGGTCTTAAAGCGGGCCGGGCTCAAGGCGCCGGTCAGTACCATGGTCTTCCCCGGGATAGCGGCCAAAACCTCGGCAGTTTCCACCATGGTATCCGTACCATGGCTGATTACGTACCGCTCAGCATCATCGTTTTCGATGAAATCCTTCAGTTTTTGCCGGTCGTCGTCAGTCAGGTCCAGGCTGTCTTTCCGGAACATTGACAGGACGTCGTAGTCAATATTAGCGAGGCCCTCGGTCAATATGTGATTGACCTGAGACTCACCAACTTCGAACTGGCTCGTCTGGTCGAAGTAGATCTTGTCAATCGTGCCACCCGTTGTTAAGAATCTGATGAACATTATGCTGCGAACTGGCCAGGGGAATTAAGAGTCTGCCATGTCCGCGTCATGGTCAAAAGACCCTTTGATTCCTCATTCCAAGCCGGGCCAGCCCTGCTATCATGAACTTATGATGAAATTTCCTTCCCCATCGATGAAATGGTTGCGGCAGGTGCTCGCGAGCATTGCTCTGGCGGGCCTTACGCTGTCGACAACTGCCAGGGCGGACGGTACGGCTATCCTGCTGGATCTGGATGGTGCACTGGGCGTCGCCACTGCCGAATACATTATCGACGGTATCGATGATGCGCAGGAACGTAACGTCAACCTCATTATCATTCGCATGGATACGCCTGGTGGCCTCATGGAGCCGATGCGCGATATCGTGAAATCCATACTCGGTTCGAGTGTGCCGGTGGTTACCTATGTCTCGCCCGGCGGCGCGCGGGCGGACAGCGC
>JAPUKV010000230.1 GCA_027295475.1 Pseudomonadota bacterium | reverse complement strand
AAACCCAGTCGATCTTCCCTCAGGAATTCGATCCAGTCATCGTTCCACAGATTACGCTGCGGTGTTGAGCCAATGGTGTTGTCCCGGTGCCAGCCGAATTCTTCGTTAAAGTATAGATGCTGCTTTGCGAGTTGCCGGCCTAACAGACTTTCGGTGTCAGATTTCGGCAGATCGAAATCAATCCATTCAAGTGCCAGCAGACTCTCGGAGGCGGACTGGACACATCCGAGCACGCCCGGCACGCGCAGCGCGCCGGCCCGTGCCAGTTCCTTGAGGCCTTCCGCCTCCGCGAGAAACATGTCGTAGGAATCTGTCGCTCCTGTTTTCAGGAACACCGAATGGTCATTGGCTTTGACGCACCAGGCGGCACTGATATCGCCGCAGCCTACGGGACGCGGCATATCCCGGACTGACACGTCGACGTCGTGTTCGCGAAGTGCCGATAACAAAGTCTGCCATTCGGGCATTTTGCTGTCCCGGTGCCGTTATATGAGATCCGACACCCTCTCGGCCTGGCGCCGTAATGCCGTGCCAATGCCTGCCTCGTCATAAAGCGCATTGATGGCACCGAGATCGGGTGCAACCGGTTTCAGTCCTGTCTCCGGCCTGTCATACGGCGCGTCGCAGGCAATTCCCGTCAGCCGTCGCGCCAGCAGCGCATCTTCTTTATGCGCTTCGAGTTTTGCCCCAAGTGTTTTTGCGCCACGCACGTTGACTTCGTGCACGCTATCGAGATTCAAATATATTTCTTCAAGTGAACCGAAATGCGCCAACAGTGCCCCGGCAGTTTTCTTGCCGACGCCTGGGACTCCCTTGATGTTGTCCACGCTGTCTCCGGCGAGCGCCAGGAAATCTGCGATTTGCTCGGGCCAGACACCGAAGTTTTCAGGTATCTGGTCGTATTTCAATTTTCCTTTGCCTGCGAAGTCCCAGAATACGTCGTCCTTGGTCAGTAGCTGTGCGAGATCTTTATCGCGGGTTACGATAGTCGAGGGCCGACCCTCTTCACGCCCATCAACCACCAGCGTTCCAATCAGGTCATCTGCCTCGTAGTTTGGGTGCGCGCAAGACATCAAGCCGAGCGCCGTCGTGAAACGACGGCATTGTACGAATTGGCGTTTGAGCTCCGGTGGAGCGGGTTCGCGGTTTGCTTTGTACTCGGGATAGATTTCGGTGCGAAACGACTTCGATAAACTTTCATCGAAGAGCACCGCGACGTGTTCCGGTCTGACCTGTTCCATGAAATCGCCGAGAAAACGACAGTACCCGTACAACGCGTTGATGAGATTGCCATTGTCATCGACCATGTCATCGGGCATGGAATAGTAAGCCCGAAAAACGTAGACACTGGCATCAATTAGGTACTGCATTACTCCCCGGCAGGGTTAGCTCTGAAAAGACTCGTCGAAAATATTCGCGCCTTCTGCAAGGTGATCCGAAAGCCTGGCGTGCAACGGACTGGAGCGCGGAATATGCGCCAGCAGATATTTCATCTGGTCGGCAAGAACCCTGCGACCTTTGAGGTAAATATATTCGGCATATGTCGGCGTAAACGGCACTGCGATGAGTTGCATGGCCGACTGCTCCGGCGTCCGGCCGCCCTTATGGTTGTTGCAGCGTCTGCAGGCAGTAGCGACATTGTTCCATACGTCCTTGCCGCCGTGCGACAACGGTGTGATGTGGTCACGGGTCAGGTCCCGCGTCTGGAAGCGCATCGCACAATAGAGGCAGAGATTGGCGTCGCGCTTGAAGAGGGTGCGGTTGTTCAGGGGTGGCACGTACCGATCTCTGACGAAGGCGAGGCCCTGGCTGGTGCCTTCAGTCGCAATGATCGAGCTGACGTCAATCCTGCTGCGGCAGCCGTCAAGCGCGCTGTAGCCGCCGAATACCGTGTACAGGCGGGTACCGCAGGCATACGCAACCTGCTCGGTGTGGTAAAGACGAACCGCATCACGGTAGTCGATCCACTCAAGCGGCATCCCCGCCACATCGGTCCGCAGGACCTGTTGCGAGATATCTGATGCACTACCACAAAGCATCTAAATCAGCCTCCTCGCTTACAGTCTGTATATTGCCCATCAGCCCACAAAAATCAAATAAAGAAGCGGTTTTCGAGAAGTATGTGCTTTGTCATCATTTGCGTTTCACATGATAGGAATGTGACGTATAGTCCCGGCCGCAGACCTGAAAACACCGGTCCAGGGCTCCATCTGAAACTTCTGCGAGGCCGTGCGGGACAAATCAGGGCGAAAATTAACGACGGAGAATGACGATGCCGCTGACTGTTGGCGTGCTGAAGGAAAATCTTGAGGGCGAGACCCGGGTTGCACTGACCCCCGAAATTACCGGCAAATTGCAAAAGCTTGGTGTGTCGGTGGTGATGGAAAGGGGCGCCGGTGATGACTCGCAGATTCCTGACGATCAATATGCAGATGTCGAGTTTACCGACGCGGGCGGTGTACTGGATCAATGCGATCTTTTGTTTACGGTACAACCCGCCAACACAGATGCCATCAAAAAACTCGGCGATGGTTCCGTCGTTGTGGGTCTGATGTACGGCCATAACAACCCGGATCTCGTTAAAGCATTGCAGAGCAAGAAGCACGTTGGCTTCGCCATGGAGCTCGTGCCGAGAATTTCACGTGCACAAAGCATGGATGTCTTGTCGTCACAAGCTGCCGCTGCCGGATACCAGGCAACGCTGATCGCAGCAACCACGCTCAACAAGTTTTTCCCCATGTTGACAACAGCCGCCGGCACCATACGGCCCGCGCAGGTTCTCGTCATCGGCGTCGGCGTCGCGGGGTTGCAGGCGATAGCGACAGCCAAGCGGCTCGGCGCAGTCGTCAAAGCCTATGATGTCCGTAGCGCTACCAAGGAACAGGTTGAGTCGCTCGGCGCGAAGTTCGTTGAGACCGGCGTGTCCGCCGAAGGTGAGGGCGGGTACGCGCGCGAACTGACCGACGACGAAAAAGCGCAGCAACAGGCGGCGCTCGAAAAAGAAATCGCGGTCTCTGATGTCGTCATCAGCACGGCGGCGATTCCCGGACGTCCGGCCCCAAGAATTATTTCGGCCGCTGCGGTCGCAACGATGAAGCCAGGCGCGGTCATCGTCGACGTTGCCGCCGAGAGCGGCGGCAATTGTGAACTCACGAAAGCGGGTGAAACGATCGTCGTAAACAGGGTAAAGATTGTTGGACCCGTCAATCTGGCGGCGGCTCTCGGCCGGCATGCGAGCGACATGTATGCAAGAAACCTCTTTAACTTCATCAAACCTGCAATCAGTGAGGACGGGGAATTGAATATCGATTGGGAGGACGAGGTGTTTTCTTCGTCAGCCCTGACACGCGATGGTGAGATCAAGCACGAGCCGACACGCGAAGCTATTGAAGGGGGTCTGCCTGATGATTGACGGATTCATTGCACTTTATATATTCATGCTGGCGGCATTCGTCGGTCACGAAGTCATCGGCCGCGTGCCGTCGATTTTGCATACGCCATTGATGTCGGGCTCGAACTTTATTCACGGCATCGTTCTGGTTGGCGCCATGGTCGCGCTCGGGCGGGCGGACACGACGCTGGAGCTCACCATCGGCTTTATCGGCGTGTTCCTCGGCGCAGGCAATGCGGTCGGTGGTTACGTGGTCACCGAGCGCATGCTCGAGATGTTCAAGAGCAGCAAGGAGAAAGACTCGTGAGCGAGATGATCTCCATGCGTTCGGTTATTGAAGCCAGCTACTTCAT
>JAPUKV010000023.1 GCA_027295475.1 Pseudomonadota bacterium | reverse complement strand
CGAGCGCGTCATAGCCGACGCCGCTGGCGAAGCGGCGAGATTCACGGCGCTGCTCACGGAATATCAAAAAGCGCCGCGCGTAACGAGGGATAGGCTCTATATCGAGGCGATCGAAGAGGTGTACGCCAACTCCAACAAGGTGTTTATAGATTCGCAGGGCAGCGGCAATCTGCTTTACCTGCCGATTGACAAACTGATTGGTGAACAAGACAGGGCCAGGAGTGAATCTGCAACGAGTCGGTCGGCTGGCGAACAATCGGCAATGACGATCGGTGGATCGCGTTCTGAGCCGACTCCCTCCCGCGACAGGAGGACCCGGCAATGAATGGCAGCAGATTCGCAGCGGTAGTCATTACCGGACTGATCCTGGTCACGATTGGTCTGTCGGCGTTCACGGTCAATGAACGCGAACTGGTGATCAAATTGCAGGTCGGTAAAGTGGTCGAGTCCGACTACGCGCCGGGGCTGCACTTCAAGATTCCCATTTATCAGACTGTGCGCAGGTTTCCCAAGCGCATTCTGACGATCAGCGACAGGCCGGAGCGCATATTTACCGCCGAACGCCTGGCATTGCAGGTCGACTTCTTTGTCAAATGGAGAATCGTCGATCCAGTTCAGTTCTACACCTCGACAGGCGGAATACTGGGCGTTGCGAGCGATCGCCTGGCGGAGATTATCAAGAACGCGATCGTGACCGAGTTCGGCAAACGTTCGGTACAGGAGGCAATCTCGGTTGAACGCGCGGAGTTAATGCGGGACATGCTGGCGACAGCAGCAGTTGCGTCAAAGGGGCTCGGTGTCGAGCTCATAGACATTCGCGTCAAGCAGGTCGAATTCCCGGACGAGGTCAGGAATTCTGTTTACGCGCAGATGCGCGAGGAGCGGGCGAGGGTTGCGGCAGAGCGCCGGGCGCAGGGCCATGAAATTGCCGAACAACGCACGGCGACTGCCGATAAGGAGAGGACGATCATCCTTGCCGATGCCTACAGAGACGGGCAAATACTCAGAGGTGCAGGTGATGCGCGTGCTGCCGAGATCTATGCGAAGGCGTACAAAAAGAATCCGGAATTCTATGCTTTTTATCGCAGCATCGAGGCCTATCGAAATTCCATGGGCAAGTCCGGCGATATACTCGTGCTGGATCCGAACAATGAGTTCTTCCGTTACCTGAATCAGTCGAGTGGTAAACGTTAGCGGCTGGTAGCTTGCAGGCGACAAATTCTGAAAAAAGCATCAGCCATCGTAATGTACTCACGATGGCTCAAAGTTTTGTGAGTTAGTTTCATGTGGCAGGATGTCTTCACCGCATTTGCACTTTATCTCGTGATTGAGGGCATGATCCCGTTTATCGGCCCGAACCGGTTTCGCCAGGCTGTGGCCCAGATCGCAAAACTCAGCGACAATCATCTGCGTGCGACCGGGCTGACCGTAATGCTTGCGGGCCTGGTGCTGTTATTTATTGTGCGCTCATAGGGAACGGGTAAGCGACATGGGCAAAAACGTCGTTGTTATCGGCACGCAGTGGGGCGATGAAGGCAAGGGCAAGATCGTCGATTTGCTGACGGACAAGGCTGCAGCGGTCGTTCGCTTTCAAGGCGGTCACAATGCCGGCCACACACTTGTCATCGGCGGCAAGAAAACCGTGTTGCACTTGATACCGTCGGGCATCCTCAGAGAGGAAGTCGATTGCCTCATTGGCAACGGTGTGGTGCTTTCTCTGGATGCGTTGATGAGTGAGGCTAATAATCTGATTGCCAACGGCGTGCCGGTATTCGAGCGCCTCAAGATCAGCGCGAGCTGTCCTCTCGTATTGCCGTCACACGTCGCGCTGGATGCCGCCAGAGAGAAAGCCCGTGGTTCGGCTGCGATCGGCACCACGGGCCGCGGCATTGGGCCGGCATATGAAGACAAAGTTTCGCGCCGCGCATTGAAGGTTTCAGATCTGTATGTGCGCGAGAAGTTTGCAGCGAAGCTGGGCGAAATACTCGATTACCATAATTTTCTCTTGCAAAATTATTATCACGCCGATCGGATCGATTTTGCGAAAACGCTGGATTCGGCCATGAGTGTGGCTGAGATTGTTACAGCAATTACTGCAGACGTGACTCAGATACTCCACGATCTCGCCAAAGCCGACAAAAGCATACTGTTCGAGGGTGCGCAGGGGGCGTTTCTCGATATCGATCACGGCACCTATCCGTTCGTCACGTCGTCGAACACGGTAGCGGCCGCCGCAAGTACGGGCAGTGGCATCGGTCCGCGCGACCTCGATTACATTCTGGGCGTCGTCAAAGCCTATACGACGCGCGTGGGCGCGGGGCCCTTCCCGACAGAGTTGTTTGACGATCTCGGTGAGCACCTTGCCGCAGCCGGTGCGGAATTCGGGGCAACGACCGGACGCCCGCGGCGCTGTGGGTGGATTGATGCAGTTGCCCTTCGCCGGTCGATTATCAACAGCAGTGTTTCGGGACTCTGTGTCACAAAGCTCGACGTGCTCGACGGTCTCGCGACAATTCGGATCTGTGTTGGCTATGAGATCGATGGCGAGCCGATCAGCGGGCTGCCTGTCGTCGTTGATCGTTTCGCCGAATGCCAGCCGGTTTACGAAGACATGCCGGGTTGGAATGAATCGACGGTAGGCGCGACCACCCACGCAGAACTGCCGAAGAATGCGCGGAATTATCTGGCACGCATCGAGGAACTGGCCGGTGTGCCACTGGATATTATTTCCACCGGCCCTGATCGCGAGCAAACGATCGTCAAGCGACACCCCTTCGACTAGGAGTCGATAGTATCGTCGGGCACGGTGAACAAAGGCGTGTCGGGCTCTGAATTGGGATGGACCTCGCGGATTTCGTCCCCAAAAACGACTGATCGGGTAAATCCGATGCAAAGAAACGGTGCACTACTTTTCAAAGCGGGTCCCGCCGCCCTCGAAGATGTGCGCAAGCACGGCTTTTCCGTCGACAGAATCGGCACGATTGCCGGCGCGTCCGGTGGTGCGAAATGGCTGGTCCTGAGCCAGCTTGATCGCATCATCGCCGATCGCATACTGCCCAGACTCGACGGACCCGTGCACCTGATAGGTTCGTCAATCGGCTCGTGGCGTCACGCCTGTTATGCACAATCCGATCCGCTGGCTGCGATCGATCGTTTCGAGTCCGCTTATCTGGACCAGACCTATTCGCCGAATCCCGATATGCAGGAGATTTCTGACAAAGCCCGTGAGATTTTGCATTATTTGTTCGGCGAACACGGCGCGGCGCAAGTCGTCTCACATCCGGTTTTGCGCAGCCACATCATGACCGTGCGCAGCGGTTTTCTGACATCGGGCGACTCGAGATTGCAGCTGAGTTTCGGTCTGATGGTCGCCGCAACGGCAAACCTGATCACTCGGCGCGCGTTGGGCGCCTTTTTTTCTCGGGGACTTTTTTACGATGCCCGCGATCTGCCGCCATTCTTTGACGCAAAAGGATTTCCGTTGCAACAGATCATGCTTTCAGAGGAAAATATTGTCGATGCCGCAGCAGCGTCCGCGTCCGTTCCGCTGGTCATGGCGGGCATTGAAAATATCAAGGATGCGCCAGTCGGTGTCTACCGCGACGGGGGCGTCATTGATTACCATCTCGATCTGCCGCTCTCTGAACCGGATCGCCTGACGCTGTTCCCTCACTTTTCCGAGCGGCTGATTCCAGGCTGGTTCGACAAGAAACTGTCCTGGAGAAAACCGAATCCGCAACACACTGACAGGACCATACTGATATGCCCCTCCGCAGAATTCGTGTCCCGATTGCCATTTGGCAAGATTCCGGACAGAACCGATTTCTTGAAGATGGATCAGGACCAACGTATGCAATCCTGGCGCAAGACCGTTAACGCTTGCAGGGAACTGGCGGATGACCTTGCCGATGTATTGGACAATGGCCGGGTGGCGGCGCGACTCCAGCCGTTGTGATAGTGTTCGTCACCATCGTCGAACAAGAAAGAATAAAGAATAAATGTCGTCGAATGCAGTAGCCGACAGAGCGTACCCCGAACTTACATGGACTGCTGTCATCGTCGGTTGGTTTCTTGGCGTTATTATCGCGATCTCGATTGGCTATGCGGCGTTGATTCTGGGTTTCTCGATCGAAGGATCGGAGCTCGCCGCGATCCTTGGCTTCGGCATTCTAAGGGGAATGCTGCGGCGCAAGAGCATCATCGAGAACAACATCGTTCAGACGATCGCCAGTGGCGTGAATGGTGCGTCGTCCGGCATGATGTTTTCTGTGCCGGCAATATTTATCCTGGGTTACGGAGACAAGTTTGATCCGGTCATTCTGACTTTCGGATGCATAGCCGGCGCATTTCTCGGCATTGCCTTTATCATTCCGCTCCGCAAGCACATGATCGACTTCGAGCGGCTGACCTATCCGGGCGGCGTTGCGGTGGCAACGATTCTGAAGTCTCCGGGCGCCGGGGTACGGAAAGCCATTATTCTGCTGGCTGCCGCCGCGGCCAGCGCCCTCGTACATATCATCTCTCAGCAAACCGATTTCAGTAACTGGAACCTCGGTGCCGTAATCGGCTTGCCGGATTACATGAACGGCGTTTGGTACATCTCGCTTCTAACAATCGGTACGGGCTTCATTGCCGGACGTGGCGGTGTCGCGTTCATTATCGGCGGGTTTGTCGCCTACTGGTTCCTGTCGCCGTTGCTGGCGGCGACCGGTGGTTTTCCGCTCGACGAGTTAGGCGCAGCCATCAGCGATCCAGGGCAGCTGCGTCTGATGCTTTACCGGCCACTGGGCATCGGCATGCTGATTGGCGGCGCGATGATGGGTGTTGCGCTCGCCCTGCCTTTAATTATCAGCGCCGTGAAATCGATGCAAAACGCGTCGCGGATCGACTCAGCCGCGTCTTCGGATGAGATGCCAATCAAGCTTCTTTACATCGGGATTGTCGGGGCCGCGATCGTGCTGGCGATCATCGCCGTGACATCCGTTGAGTCAGTTGGCCTGATTCGTGGCATAGGCATGGCACTGCTCGGGACGCTCTGGATCTGGATGTCCGGCATCATTCTTTCGGAGGCGATTGGCCGTACGAACTGGTCGCCTTTGTCAGGGATGACGCTGATCGGCATCACGCTACTCATCATCATGACACACGGCATGGAACGCGGTGACTCGATAGTCGCAGCAATCATGGTCGGTGCTGCCACTAGCGTCGCGATGTCGCAGGCGACTGACCTGATGCTCGATCTGAAAACAGGTTATCTGGTCGGGGCGTCGCCACGCATGCAGCAAATGGGGCAGTTTATCGGCGCATGGCTCGGCCCCATCGTCGTGATCGGTCTTATTTTCGTTCTTCACGAAGCATTCACATTGGGCAGTGAACGACTGCCGGCACCGCAGGGACAGGCTCTGGCAAGCATGGTTGAAGGCATCCTGGGGGGTGATGTGCCGACGCAGAAGTATGCTGCGGGGGCAGTGCTGGGCGGACTGTTGTCGGCAGTGATCGGCGGTCTCGGTATTACCGTCGGTCTGGGTTTTTACCTGCCGTTCAATATTGTGCTGACCTATTCGCTCGGTACGCTGTCCCGTGAACTTGCCGACCGTTTCAAGGGCAAGTCATGGAGCGAGAGCGTTGGTATTCCCGTCGCTGCCGGTCTCATCGTTGGTGAAGCGCTCATCGGTGTCGGCTATGCAATCAAATACGTATTGTCGGCGGCTTAGCAAGCAATGAAGAAAATGAATCCCAGGACGCTTTGCCACCGAATCGGGGAACCGCTGTGAAAATAATCAGCTATCTGTTACTGATCGGTGGCTTTCTGGCGGCAGCGTATTCTACGGCGCTCGATACGCAGATGACGAACTGGAACCTGTTCGTGCCGGCGGCCATCGTCGCGTTTGTCGGCGTTTTTATTATCAAGAAACGGGCTCGGGGTGACGCCCGTTCCGAGAGCGTGCTGACGGCGAATCGGGCAGAGCTTAGCGAGTCTCTGAGCAATATCGTTCGAGATCTCGAGCAAATCATTAACGACTCGGCATCGATATCGACAACTGAATTGCGCAACGCGATTGACGACAAGCTTCGCAACGACCTGCGGCGCTTCGCCGATGCACGCGAAAGTATGGTGCACTTGTACGGGCTGCAGACGTATGCCGATATCATGAGCGATTTCGCGGCAGGCGAGCGCTACGTGAACCGCGTATGGTCGGCAGCCGCAGATGACTACGAGGCCGAGGCTTTCGCGTATCTTCACAAGGCGCAGGCGCAATTCCAGGATGCGGCGGAGCGGCTGGAAGCGGCCGGCCGAACGGCCGCTGCTGTCTGAAGTCCAAGTATTTAAGCGGACTCATTGGGAGCGCGGAGCAAGCTGGAGATGTTGTTGAGATTATTACCATAACTTATTGAATTTTCGGAAAAATGCTACGCAGTCATTGGTCCTAGTTGGCAATAAATCGGGTATAGTCAGATATGCACAAGTCTCCCGACCAGCAGTCGGCAACGGCAACAAAGGCGGACGATGTCAGCCCGCCATCATTGTTGCTGGCCCTGATGGAAGCGCCCCGGGCATTGTCCGAGGCGACCGCGCTCATCCCGATGCACCCGCTGCTGAGCAGCCTGGCACCCGGCGATGGGCATGCGGTAATGACATTGCCTGGTTTTCTGGCCACTGACAGGTCCATGCGGGTAATGCGCCAGTATATGAGGCGCTGGGGATACGACGCTCAACGCTGGGAACTTGGCAGAAACGTCGGACTGACATTGCAGCGTGACCTCGAAAAACTTCTCGATGAGCGCCTCGAACTGCTGTTCGCGGAGACCGGCGGCAAGATCAGCCTCGTTGGCTGGAGTCTCGGCGGGCTATTCGCAAGGGAAATGGCGCGCCGGAATCCACAGTTCGTACGCACCGTAATTACACTCGGCAGCCCGGTTGGCGATCCCCTCGCGACGAATGCCTGGCGTTTGTACGAATTCGTATCGGGCGTGAGTCTGCAAGATCAGGGAATACGAAGACGAATCGATAACCTTCATGAGCCGATACCTGACGTGCCGGTTACAGCAATTTACAGCAAGAGCGATGCCATCGTTTCATGGAAGATTGCAAGAATTCCGCCCGGGGAAAACGTCGAAAATATTGAAATCAATACCAGTCACTTCGGCATGGGATACAATCCAACGGTATTTTTTGCACTCGCCGATCGTTTGAGACAGCCTGAAGGCGCATGGGAACCGTTCGAAATTATCGGACTGCGCAAGTTCTTTTATCAATAGCCGGATATTGATAAAATCATCCATGACGCACAGAAGCGTCTGCAAGGATTAGTGCTGTTAGCAAGAAAACGGCGCTACTTTCTGCCGAACCGCATGCAGCGAGCGGTCAAAAATTTCTGAAGCTTCTCGACCTCTTCGTTCAACAGGTAATCATTCTGGTCTTTCCAACCACGCAGCATCGCAAGATTGCGTTCGTTGACAACCAGATGCTCGTCACTTGACTGTGAGTCGACTTCCCACCCAGGCACTGCAACGACGGAACGAACGCGCACGTCATGCTTCAGGACTTTCCCGAGTTCTTGCGCGAGTCGCTGCGCGCGTTGTGCAAACTCGGCGAGCGACAGAGAATATTTGCCGGGAGCAAATTCGAGCGTGTCGCCGGTCAGGCGGACCTTGTTGTCTTTGCGCTTTCTGCGGGCGACGATGTTCACGGCATAGATGCCGTGGGAACCTACGATGACGTTATCGATAATTCCGGCGCCAGAGGGCACGTCGTGAAATATACGGTTCCGGTTAGCAGTGAGTTTCTGCAATCCATGGCCGGCGGCGATATTGGCGTCACGCAGGAACCCGGTTCGGCGTCTCGCCAGCAGCACACTGACAAATCGGTAAGCCGCATATAGCGAAACGACGGACGAGAGCGCGAGAAATATTGCCAATTGCCAGGTCGGCAGAGTGCTGAGAACCTCGCCGGGCTTGAGGAAATAGCTAACGGCGAAAATAACGACGAAAACGAGCGCAGATGTCAGGTAGACATGAAGGCGGCGTGTAAGACGGTCCATCTCGTCCCGATATCGCTGCGCCGGCTCCCGCATGATGCTGGCTGGGAAGCGGCTTGTGTTGCCGACGAATCTGGCGATGGCCTGGCACGATGTTGCAAGCAGTAAAAACACAAAGGTGCTAACCAGCGCGATCGACGCCGCGTCACCTAAAGCCACTAAATTCATACAGGCGCGTCCTGACGGCAGATTCCGAATGCTGAGGTTAGCATGGCGGGGGCAGCTCGGCCTCTGTGACACAGATCACATTGAAGGTCTTTTGAATAGCGGTTGAGGCCTATGTATCTGACCTGTCCCGGCACTCTGCGGTTGATCTGTGAATACTGTCACAGCCACTGGTGTGATATGCCTGCTACGGTCACGGCGCAGTGACTTTGGTCACGGCGCAATGACTTTTCGACTCCAGATCTTTATTTACGGGGCATGACATGTATAGCAAATGGGCAGGAATTCTGGCAGTTACCGTACTTTTGGGCCTTGGCGGCTGCGCCACGATGAGTGGTGACGAGTGCGTGACGAGCGATTGGCAAATGATCGGTTTTGAAGATGGTGCCAGGGGCTACGGTTCCGAGCGTCTTGGGGAACATCGTAAGGCGTGTGCGAAGCATGGCGTTACGCCCGACCTGCAGACATACCGGGCCGGGCGCGAGGAAGGACTGCGGGATTTTTGTCAGCCATCCCGCGGCTATAACCTCGGTGCGAGAGGCGGCCACTACAACGGAGTCTGCTCCGCGGAAATGCAAGGCGCGTTCCTCGATGCATATCGCGCCGGGTATCACCTTCATGAATTGCAGGCCAACGTCAATTCCGCAACCTATCAGATCAACGCCAAACAGAATGAGCTGGAACATAATCAAGAGCTGATCCGCGATAAAGAAGCGCTCTTGATCGCCACAGAGACGACGGTACAAGATCGAATCCTGTTACTGGCGGACCTGCAAGACCTGTCTAAGCGTAACGGCCAGCTTGAAACGGAGATTCTGGTCCTCGTTGACGATCGTGCACGGCACGAAGAGCAACTCGCAAACTATCAGGCGTCAGTCGCAAGCTTCGGCTATTAGCCCGCCCGTCGGCGATTGGGATTCATAGCGGATCGGAGTCTTCTCTCCGCTCGCGCCGCTTTCGCTGATCCTTTTGGAACGACCCGGTCCCTCCGCCAATTCTGGGCGCGTAAGGGTCTCTTCGGTCATCGCCGTCACGACGGTCTTTGTGGTGTAAAAACCGGCACTTGCAGGCCAGTACATCGCAGTCAGGCAGTGGAATTCGGGGTGCCGCGCTTGAAAGAAATCGTTTGCCTTTCAGGTTCCTTGCGGCAGCGCAGGCGCCCGAGGTGATTTTGATCGATACGGCGTGGAATTCGCCTGTGTCAGTTGCTACTACAGGTCTCTTGGCGGCCGGTCGCTTATCGGGCGCCGCTCGTTTAGGCCGAAAAAATAAAAAGACAAGCGCAAAGATTAAAAGCGCCGCAATGCCTATTGATAAGCCCATTTGCTTCTTCACCCGCCGTGATTCTTCTTATACCCATACTGTAGACTCCGCAGACCTGCTTCGCACGTCGTAATCGTCCTGATTGGCGACAGCTCCGGAGAAATCTAACCGTTACAGGAACTCGTCGACTGCTTTTTCCGTCAGGCGTTGAGCAAACGACACGTCGACGTGCCTGGTAATTTCCCGCGACATCGCCATATCAGGGATGAATACCTCATTCAGAAGCCTGTCCACGGTTTCTTTGTGCGATGTGGCGAGATTCAGTTCTTTGTTAACTTCCAGGCTTAGCTTGTCATAGTTCGCCGAACCGACGCAGGCCCAGCCGTCGAAAACGGCTGCTTTAACGTGGCTCATACGGGGGTAGGCGAATACGCGGATGCCGTTGTCGAGCAGCGTATTGATGGCAACCTGGTTGCTGGCATTCAGCGTTCCGTGGTTCCCATCCGCAGTCAGAATGACGCGGACGTCAACACCGCGGCGCCGTGCCTTGGCCAGCTCATAGGTGATCAAGTCATCGGCGAAATATGAGTTCTCGATCACGATGTAGCTTTGCGCACGGCGAATGGCTGCAAGCTGTGCCCGGTGAATCTGTGAATCGAAATTGCGTGTATACAGGGCGCGGACCGGGTAGCCTGCATCGCCGGCACGCTTCTTTTTGCCGCCCAGGATGCGCAGGAAATTGGCGACATCGCCGAAAACGCTGGCTCGGGCCCATGCCTTGTCTGAGTCGTATTGCAGCTGGTCAACGATGGGGCCGCTAACCTCCATCATCAGGTCATGCCAGTCGTAGCGATACTCGCGCCCTATGTTCATGCCGCCGACAAAAGCTATCTTTTTATCGATGATCGTGGTCTTGGTGTGATCTCCCATGTACATGAATGCGTTCGCGCGATTACGTACCTTGACCTTCGAGTCCTTGCGCAGGTAAGCAGAAATCGACAGCGGGCCGTTGTGGCCGGCCGGCAGTGATTCTGCGTCCGCCTGCATTGCCACCAGGTTGCCAAGGGCATCAATCTGGATCCGGACCCTCACGTCCTTTGATTTTTCTTTGAGAATGTCCGCGACCTCAACGGCGAAGTCGTCGTTGTCGAAGATGTAGGTCCGTATGTTGATCGACTCCTCCGCCTCACTGAATGACTCCAGCAAACGCGTGAAGTACTGCTCACCATCGACCAGGAAGTCGATCTTGCCGGTCGAGCTCTTGTGTCCGACGATCTTGTCGAGGTCTTTCTCCCACTGCTCGAGATCCATGCCATCGCCATAGGCGACTTCGGGGATCGGCGTATTCTCCAGAGATGGAAACTCTACCGTGTCCAGGCTCAAGCGACGGATAAAGCCGGTCGTTGACTTCAATACGAAAGAGGCGAGTGATGCCGCATTTGATACCGGCCGGTTAATCGGGTCAATGTAAATGGAGCGGGTATACAAAACGGCAGCTTGCGACGCACCGGCGGCCTGACGCACCCTTCTTCTGCTGCGAACTCGTCGCGGATCTGCAACCGGGCTTTGAACAGCAACTTCCTCGTAAATATCCGGTTCATCAACGAGGGATGCCTGCCGCGTATCAGGGCTGCTGGCACATCCCGAGAGCACTGCATTCAGAAGTACCAGGCAGGCGGCAATCTTGAGTGTTGCCTGAGCGAATGTCTTGTTGTGGTTTGAGCTGTTCATCATCTGACTCCGTTTCGGCTTTTTTGCCGTTGGGGCAAACCCCGTTGCCTTGGATTCAAATGTAGGGATGAACGCTTGTAAGTTACTGATTAAAAAGTAATTGTTTCTGTAAGAATTCCTGATGGTGTGCTGAGGAACAGGTGAGGAAGGGTTCTGGCACCGCTCTGAGTGACAAAATCAAGTACTTAGGTGTTTTTTTGCGGGAAGCGCGCGGCCGGTACACAGGCCGCCGGCAGCAACAGGTCCTGCGGGTAGAGAGCGGGACTCGTTGTTCCCGGCTGACGGAGGAGGGGCGCCAGCGGCCGACCCGACGAATCTAGAGCCGCGTCTCGGCGAACTCTTCCAGCGGAATCTTGCGGCAGCCAGGAGGCTGGTCAATCTCGCTATGGCAGCGAAAGAATGAACAGCCCGTTAGTTACGTCACTGACAATGATAATCCCGGACGGCAAATAGGGGTATACGCTCCAGGCACCCGAAAAGGCGGTAGCATCGCTGGTCGGAAACGTGTCGAAAAAGGCGATCTCCATTAACTCTCTGTTGGCCAGATCGCCGAACTCCAGCACCCGCAACCCGGACGTGTAGTTAGCCTGGAATACACGGTTGCCGAGTACGTATAGATTGTGATCTATCGCGGCAGTCGCAGCCTCATAGGCGAACACATACACCGGGGCATCCAGATCTGACAGGTCGAATACGTGAGTCCGTGTGGGTACGTTGAAACTGGACTCGTCGCCTTCATCGCCCAACAAAAAGAAGCGATGATCTTCGGTCAACCAGCCCTGATGGGCGAAGCTAGCTTCTGGATAAGCCGTTGATGAGATTCGCACGGGATCAGTTTTATCGTCGACATCGACAACCTCGACATAATCTTGATTTGCGCCATTTCCGTTAGAGCTCACACAGATCTCGCGATTCAGATGAACTGCGTCCGGTCCCTGGTATTTGACGCACTGGCTGTCATGTGTCTCAGTAAGAGAATAACAGCCCGCAAACATCGGACTAATCGGTACCGTAATGTCGATCATGTGCAAGCCGCCGCATGTATCCGTTCCAACGGCGTAAGCGAATCTCGACTCCTCGTTGATCACGACGTTATGCGCGCTGCCGAAGTCCCCGTATACAACATCGGCGGAAAATGTCTGAGGTGCCCCCAGTCCCCGCAAGCGCGTCAGATCGAACACCTGCATGCCATGCGCACCCGCGCCATCTGCGACGATGTAGGCGTGATCCTGATACACCTTGATGTCTCGCCAGTTGGCATCCACAGTTTGCGTCGGCAAGCGTCCGAGGAAGATCGGGTCCTCCGGATCAGTTATATCAACGAAGGCTGTGCCGTTCGTCATACCCATCAGGGCATACTCATTACCCGATTGCGTATCAATCCAGCCCCAGATGTCGTTGCCCGCTGTGCCACCCATCGATTCAAGCGGCACTCGTTTGCGGAGAGAGATGCCGGCGCAGGAAAAATCGCCAGCACTACCGCCGGCACAGGTCGCCGGGCCGGTGCCGAGTGGCGGCGGCGATGTTGGTGGCCCGCCACCGCCGCAGCCATTGGTGATCATGGCCCCAGCCGCAATAGCGAAAAGCTTCCCATGCGCCGTCATGCGCTCCCCCTGACCGTGACCATAATTAACCCGACCAACTTCGCGAGTAATAGTTTCCACTGATTTGACCCCAGAATTTGTGATCTACGTCCTCCACAGCGACCTCGTCGCCGCGGCAATTCGGCGGATCCAGCTCATTAATTATTGCCGCCAACGCGTAGTAAAGGACCGGTTGATGTGCCTCGTATTTAACTCAGCCGTGCACTTTATCGAGGCGAAACCATGC
>JAPUKV010000229.1 GCA_027295475.1 Pseudomonadota bacterium | reverse complement strand
CCTCTGGGTGTCACTGTTTTCATCCTGAGAGTCCTGATCGGCCTCATGGACAAAACCCTGCTCCTGATACCGGCACAGTACCGCCCGGAAGAGTGGCTCGGTTTTACGGTCCCGGGACTGGGGTTGATACTGACCCTGCTGGTCCTGCTGGTGACTGGCCTGCTTGCAGCAAATATAGGCGGCCGCAGCATGGTCGGTCTCTGGGAATCGTTGCTCGACCGCATTCCGGTAGTGCGATCCGTATACTCGGCGGCCAAGAATTTCGCCGAAATTGTATTCTCGGATTCAGGCCAGTCGTTCAAGAAAGTATTGCTGATCGAATATCCGAGGAAAGGTGTCTACAGCCTGGCGTTTCAGACGGCGACTAATCTGGGCGAGGTTCAGGCACGAATGGGCGAAGAGATGATCTGCACCTTCGTTCCGACAACGCCGAATCCAACATCCGGTTACATCATCATTTTGCCGAAGAAGGACATCATCGAACTCGACATGGAGATCGATGAGGCTCTCAAGATGATCATATCGCTCGGCGTCATAGTTCCGACCTGGGGAAAAGATCGGATCGCCGAACTGCCGTTGGGGCTACCGGCGGATAACAAGGAATAGGGATCCGTCCCCTGTTCTATTGCAGACACCGTATTCAGCTCTTACCGTGCCGCCTCCCTTTTACCCGGAAAGCACCATGCGCAGCCACTATTGCGGACAAGTTGACGAAAGCCTGATTGGAGAGGAAATCTCCGTCACGGGCTGGGTTCACCGTCGCCGCGACCATGGCGGCGTGATCTTCGTCGACCTGCGTGACCGCGAGGGACTGCTGCAGGTCGTCTTCGACCCGGACAGGCCGGAGATCTTTGCCGAGGCTGAAAGGATTCGCGGCGAGTACGTGCTGGCGGTCAAAGGCAAAGTGAGGTCGCGACCCGAAGGGACCGTGAACCCGAATATGGCAACCGGCAAGGTCGAACTCCTGGCACAGGAGTTGACGACGCTCAACGATTCAAAGACGCCGCCGTTTCATCACGATGAACACGCGAACGAAGAGTTGCGTCTGCAGTATCGTTACCTTGATCTTCGTCGCGAGTCGATGCTCGAGAATCTGAGATTGCGCCATCGTGTCACGCAGGCAATGCGTAATTTCCTCGATGCCAATGGCTTCATCGATGTGGAAACACCGATGTTGACACGGGCGACACCCGAGGGCGCGCGCGATTATATCGTTCCAAGCCGGACTCACGCCGGCAAGTTCTTCGCCTTGCCGCAGTCGCCGCAGATCTTCAAGCAGTTGCTGATGATGTCAGGCCTCGACCGCTATTATCAGATCGTCCGCTGCTTTCGTGACGAGGACCTGCGCGCGGACCGCCAGCCTGAATTCACACAACTCGACGTCGAGATGAGTTTTGTAAACGAAGATGACGTAACCGGCATAATGGAAAAGCTTATCCGAACGGTATTCAAGCAAGTCATGGAGGTCGATTTGCCGTCGCCGTTTCCCCGCATCACTCACGCCGAGGCGCTGCAGCGATTTGGCTCCGACAAACCCGATCTCAGGATACCGCTTGAGTTGGTCGAAGTCGCCGATCTCATGGAATCGGTCGAATTCAAAGTTTTCGCGGGCCCGGCCAAAGATGTGGACGGTCGTGTTGCCGCTTTGCGTTTGCCGGGCGGCGGCAAACTCAGCCGGAAAGAGATCGACGATTATGCGGATTTCGTCGGTCAATATGGCGCCAGGGGTCTCGCGTATATCAAAGTGAACGATGCGTCCAAAGGTCGTGATGGTCTGCAGTCGCCCATTCTCAAATTTCTCCCGGACGACGCTGTCGCCGGAATAATGGAGCGTACCGGGGTACAAGACGGCGATCTTGTTTTCTTTGGGGCTGACAAAGCGCACATTGTGAACGATGCGCTGGGCGCGTTAATCGTGAAGCTTGGCGAGGACCAGGGTCTTGTTGCCGAGGGCTGGCAGCCTTTATGGGTCGTCGAATTTCCGATGTTCGAGAAAGATCAGCAGACCGGGCGTTGGAACGCATTGCATCATCCGTTTACATCGCCCGCTACCGATGATCCTGAAGAACTGAAGGCCAACGCTGGAACTATGTTGTCACGCGCTTACGACATGGTGTTGAACGGATCTGAAATAGGTGGAGGCTCTATTCGAATTCACAGTAAAGCGATGCAGGCAGCAGTGTTCGGCCGCCTCGATATCAGCGATGAGGAGGCAGAGGAGAAATTCGGATTCCTTCTGAATGCGCTGGAATATGGCTGTCCGCCGCACGGCGGGATCGCATTCGGCCTCGATCGAATCGTCATGTTGATGGCCGGCGCGGAGAGCATTCGTGACGTCATTGCGTTCCCGAAAACACAAACGGCCAATTGCCCGCTGACCAACGCGCCGAGTGAAGTGTCCACTGAGCAGCTCAAGGAAACCGGTATTCGGTTGCGGACCCCTCGCAGCGGATGACCAGCCCGAATATTGCACGCCAGCCCGGACCCACATATCGTCGACCGATTTCCGTGCTAGTCGTTGTTTTTACTGACGATTCACAGGTTCTCTTGCTCAGAAGACACCAGCCGTTCGATTTCTGGCAATCTGTACCAGGCAGCCTCAACAATGATGAATCCCATGCGGACGCGGCGGCGCGGGAGCTGCAGGAGGAAACCGGGCTCATCGAGGAGGGCGAGCTGAGTTACAGTGAGGTAAGCCGGCAGTTCGTGATCGATCCGCGCTGGCGTGACCGATTTGCGCCCGCTGTCGTCGAAAATGTCGAATTCGAATGGCGCTACAGGCTGCGGGCAGTCAGCGATATCAAACTGAACAAAGAAGAGCATTCCGAATATCGATGGCTACCGATTGACGAGGCGATCGAAACTGCCTGGTCCAGGACCAATCGGGATGCCATAAAGCAGCTAAAGGCTGATCTCGGTTGAGCGCGGTGAAGACAGTAGTGTGTCTTCACGGCGTCTGGATGCCGGGTGGCATCATGATGTTGGTGAAGCGCCGGCTGGAAAGTGAATATCAGTATCGCGCGCATTTGTTCAGTTATCCGTCCATCCGCGGCACGCTTGACGAGAATGCCCGTTCTCTCGCTGGCTTCATCACAGAGCAGGAGCTTGACCAGGTTCACCTGGTCGGTCACAGCCTGGGTGGCGTCGTCGCACTCCGCATGCTTGCGCTGAAGCCGGATGTCCCGGTGCACCGCGTGGTTTGCCTCGGCTCCCCGCTATGCGGTTCGCGGGCGGCATCACTCCTGACCCAGACGGAATGGGGTAACACGATACTGGGTAAGTCTGTTACGGCTGGCGTGGTCGACGACGCGGCCAATAAATGGGCCCGGGAAGTCTGCGAATCTCGTGATATAGGGGTCATCGCGGGAACGGTGCCGATAGGCATGGGGCGGCTTGTCACTGCCTTCGATGAAGACAACGATGGAACAGTTGCGGTTTCCGAAACGCGTCTGCCCGGGGTGAAAGATCACCTTTGCATGCCGGTGAATCACAAAGGCCTCGTTATCTCGAAAGACGTCACCGATCAGACTGCGGCATTCCTCAAACGTGGTGAGTTCCTGCGCGACACGTAGGAGAGTGGCACCTACGACAATTTCTTGAGCTTGTAAATCGCGTCCAGCGCATCTCTGGGCGTCAGCGAATCCGGATCAATATCCGCCAACTCGTCACGCAACGCGTCGTCTTCCCTGGCTGGGGTGAGCGGCAGTTGCGCCTGCGGGCTCTCATTGTGACCAAGCTGTTGGGCTTCCAGCGTGAGCATGTATTCCCTGGCGCGTTTGATGACCTGCGGTGGCACTCCGGCTAACGCAGCCACCTGCAATCCGTAGCTCTGATTGGCGGGTCCGGGCTTCACGGCGTGGAGAAAAACGAGCTGACCGTCATGATCGGTCGCATCCAGGTGCACATTCACGCAATTCGGCAATTCGTCAGCGAGTACCGTCAGTTCGAAATAGTGAGTCGCAAACAGCGTAAACGCCTGCACATGCTCGCCAATGTAGTGTGCAGCAGCCCAGGCAAGCGACAAGCCATCGAAGGTACTTGTTCCGCGACCGATTTCGTCCATCAGTACCAGACTCGAGTCGGTCGCGTTATGCAGAATCGTTGCTGCTTCAGTCATTTCAACCATAAATGTCGAACGGCCGCCGGCGAGATCGTCGGATGCACCGATGCGGGTAAAGATCCGGTCAATCGGTCCTATTCTCAAACTGTCAGCAGGCACAAAACTGCCGATATGTGCGAGGATGGCTATCAACGCGGCTTGCCGCATATAGGTTGACTTGCCGCCCATATTCGGTCCGGTGATGACCATGAGCTTTTGATGTTCGTTCAGCGAGAGATCGTTGGAGACGAAAGGCGTATCAATAACCTGCTCGACGACGAGGTGCCGCCCGCCTCGAATTTCGATGCAAGGCTGATCGACGATCTCGGGTCGGCAGAGGTTCAGGCTTTCGGCGCGCTCGGCAAGGCAAACGAGAACATCGAGTTCAGCGAGGCCACCGGCTGTTGATTGCAGGCCTCCCAGCACGTCTATCAGTTTGTCGAGCAGGCCCTCGTAAAGATGCTTCTCACGATTGAGGGCACGTTCCCGCGCGCTCAATACCTTGTCTTCGAACCCCTTGAGTTCCGGCGTGATATACCGTTCGGCGTTTTTCAGCGTTTGCCGGCGCACATAGTCGACCGGCGCTTTGTTGGCCTGTCTTTTACTGATCTCGATGTAATAGCCGTGCACCCGGTTGTAGCCGAGCTTCAACGTCGAAATGCCCGTGCGTGCTTTCTCGCGCGATTCGAGATCAAGCAGATACTGATCGGCGTTTTCGGCAACTGCCCGAAGCTCGTCGAGTTCCTCGTCATAACCCGCAGCGATAACGCCACCGTCCCTGATCAGCATCGGCGGATTGTCGACAAGCGCTTTCTGCAGCAGCTCTCGCTGTCGCGTGTGTTTGCCGATTTGCCCGCGCAAAGACTCCAGTAAGGGCGAGTCCGCTTCCTCGATCGTTTTCCTTAAGGCGGGAATGCGTTCGAGAGCCGCCGAAAGCTGCCGCAAGTCTCGTGGTCGTGCGGATCGTAGTGCAACCCGGGACAGGATTCTCTCGATATCGCCGATTCCGGCGAGCTGATCCTGCAATGAACCTGTGAGGCGCCCGAAGATCACGGTGTCTATTGCCTGATAACGTGCCCGGAGCACGCCCCTGTCGCGGAGCGGCCGCTGTATCCAGCGTTTCAGGAGCCGGCTGCCCATCGGGCTCCTGCATCTGTCCATCACGCCTGCGAGCGTGTGCTCGTGGTGACCGCTCAGACTGGCTTCCAGTTCGAGGTTACGGCGGGTCGGCCCGTCCATCACGACGGCATCGTCATTCCGCTGCACGCTGATCGACTGCAAATGCGGCAAGGCCGTTTTCTGCATGTCGGTGACGTATTGAAGCAACGCACCCGCGGCAGCAACGCCGCGCGGGAATTCATCACAACCGAATCCTGCAAGATCTTTTGTTTTGAACTGAGAGCAAAGCAGGCGCGTCGCGCTGTCGAGTTCGAAATGCCAGGGTGGCCGGCCCGTTACCCGAACTTCGTCCCGAATCGACTCAGACAGTGGTTGTTCCTCGTCGATGATGAGCTCTGCCGGACGCAGTCGCTCGAGTTCGCCCGCAAGCGCCTCAGCGTCAGCGACTTCGGTAAGGCGGAACCGCCCGCCCGCGAGATCCAGCCAGGCGAGACCGATCGCCACTCGATCCATATGGATAGCGGCGACGAGATTGTCGCGGCTCTCGGCAAGCAGTGCTTCGTCAGTCAGAGTGCCCGGTGTGACGACTCGCATGACTTTGCGCTCGACCGGTCCTTTGCTCGTTGCCGGATCACCGATCTGCTCACAGATTGCGACCGATTCGCCTTTGCGCACGAGTCTGGCGAGGTAAGCTTCCAACGCATGGTAAGGCACGCCCGCCATCGGGATGGGATCGCCGGCCGACTTGCCGCGCGATGTCAGCGTGATGTCCAACAGCGCTGCTGCGCGTTTCGCATCGTCATAAAAAAGCTCATAGAAATCGCCCATGCGATAAAACAGCAGCATGTCGGGATATTCAGCCTTGATGCTCAGGTATTGACGCATCATTGGCGTATGGACGGATGTGACTGTGGCACTCATTGTTCTAACTTGAGCTATTCTGTGCCGAATGAAAATACTGCATGTCGAAACAGGACGCCATCTTTATGGCGGCGCACAACAAGTCATTTACCTGACCAGGGCGCTGACGGAGAGGGGCATTGACAATACTCTGGTCTGTCTGCCTGACTCGGAAATCGACCAGGCTGCTCGTAAAGCGGGAGTTAGCGTTGAGAACCTCAAATGCGCCGGCGATCACGACCTGGCCTTCGCCTTTCGTCTGCGCCAACGCCTGCTGGCCCAAAAACCGGACATCATCCACTGCCACAGCCGCCGCGGCGGCGATTTTCTCGGCGGCCTGGCAGCGACCGGAACCTCGATTCCGGCCGTCATCTCCAGGCGGGTCGATAATACGGAGTCGCCGCTGATCGCCGGATTGCGGTACCGGCCTTTTTGCAAAATCATCGCGATCTCGGAAGCGATCGCTTGCGTATTGCGCGAGGCAGGGCTTGATGAGGATCGCTTGACGGTCATTCGAGATGCTGTCGATACCGAGCGATTCATGGCGCCGGCCGATCAAGGCGCGTTTCGGGCCGAGTTTGGCTTGTCCGGTGCCGAATTTGTTGTGGCCGTAATCGCCCAACTGATTCCACGCAAGGGTCACCGGTATCTGCTTGAAGCCGTGGCGCAACTCAAGGCCAGCTACCCGCAGCTCAAGGTCATCATTTTCGGCCAGGGCCCGCTCGAGACAGAACTGCGGGAGCGGACCGCAAAGCTGGGCTTGAGCGGCCTGGTGCAATTTGCCGGTTTCAGGCGGGATCTCGACGATTACCTGGCTTGTCTGGACCTGCTCGTGCATCCGGCCCTGGCCGAAGGACTGGGCGTTGCTGTCCTAAAAGCGTCGGCAGCCGGTGTTCCGGTGGTAGGATTTGCGGCTGGGGGTTTATCCGAAGCGGTGGTGGACGGCGAGACCGGTTTACTTGTGCCACCGAAAGATGCAGTGGCATTGCGGGGGGCTATTGCGAGACTTGTCGAGAATCCGGCCTTGCGACGCGAACTCGGCGAAGCCGGCCGTATCCGCATGCAAAGCGACTTCTCGATCGCAGCGATGGCGAATGATCATGTACAACTTTACGAGTCGATTCTGAGTGGCGGACCTTGAATCCATAGGCACGCTCTCCGAAGCACTGGTCGGCGAATTGCTTGCCGCCGGTAAGACCGTCTCGACCGCCGAGTCCTGCACAGGCGGGTGGATCGCCAAGTCGCTCACCGACAATTCCGGCAGCTCGGGCTGTTTTGCTTACGGCATCGTCAGTTACAGCAACGGCGCCAAAGAGACCTTGCTCGGCGTTAACCCGGCGACGCTGATGGAGCATGGAGCCGTCAGTGAGGCGGTCGTCAAGGAAATGGCGGAGGGCGCGTTGAACCTGAGCGGCGCCGATATTGCGACGGCGGTCAGCGGGGTCGCGGGGCCGGACGGCGGCTCCGAGGAGAAGCCCGTGGGCGCAGTCTGGTTCGCATGGGCAACACGGAATAAGGACAAGCCGGACATCGACGCCGAGAAACGCCTTCTCAAGGGAGAGCGCGACAGCATACGCGCGCAGACAGTCGTCATCGCCCTCCAGGGCATTCGCGAACGATTGCGGGAATTGTGACTGAGTTACTGTTGCAGCCCGTCCGGACGAATCTCCATCTGACGGAATGAAAAAACGTCGCCTGTTCTTCGCCCTGTGGCCGTCGGAGAAGCAACGGCAGCTCATTGACTCGGCCATAGAGCCCTGCAAGGCCAGTCTTGCCGGCAAGTGGACCTCGCGTGATAACTTGCACGTCACGCTCGTTTTCATCGGCGGTTTTCCCGAAAAAGACATACCGGCGTTGCAGGCGGCCGCCGCCAACATACGGAGTCCGGCCATTAGACTGAGATTCGAGCGCATCGACTTCTGGGCGAGGCCGAAGATCATGTGCCTGCAGGCCGATTTCGTCCCAGATCAGCTAGTCGAGCTGGTCAGATCGCTGGAAAGGGCAGCCACGGGATTCGGCTTTCAGCCCGAAAAACGCAGCTACCAGCCGCACATGACGATCGCTCGTCGAGCCAGATTCTTTGAGTCGATCCGGTTGGCGCAGCCTGTTGAACTTCATTGGTCCGACTTCCAGCTGATCGAGTCAGTCTCGACGCCGACCGGCGTACGGTACAAGCCGTTGAAACAATAAGTTCGGCACGTTTCTTAATATTCAGTTCCGATTGTCCGCGCCACGGCGGCTGCCTGCGGCCGGGTTTTTATGGAATAATGGCGGCTTCTTTCAGTACCTCTATGGCGACAAAAAATGGATGAAAATCGCAAGAAAGCGCTGGCTGCGGCCCTTGGCCAGATTGAAAAACAATTCGGAAAAGGCTCTGTCATGCGTCTGGGCGACGCCATCAGCGCAAGGGGTATTGATGTGGTATCGAGCGGCTCGATCGGCCTCGATGTTGCGCTGGGTATTGGTGGCCTGCCCCGGGGCCGCGTCGTCGAGATCTACGGACCAGAAGCATCGGGCAAGACGACCATGACGCTGGAGGTCATCGCCGAGGCTCAGAAACTGGGCGGTACAGCAGCTTTCGTCGACGCTGAGCACGCGCTCGATCCTGCTTATGCTGAAAAACTGGGCGTCAATGTCGATGAATTACTCGTATCCCAGCCCGATACCGGCGAGCAGGCGCTTGAGATCACCGACATGCTGGTTCGATCCGGTGCCATCGACATCATCGTCATCGATTCGGTGGCAGCGCTTACGCCCAAAGCCGAGATCGAAGGCGAGATGGGTGAC
>JAPUKV010000228.1 GCA_027295475.1 Pseudomonadota bacterium | reverse complement strand
GCCACTCCAGGCCTTCATCATGACGAGCGCGGGAATGGTGAAAATAATGCCGGCAACCAGCGACTCGCCTGCCGAAGCGGCAGTCTGCACCATATTGTTTTCGAGGATCGTCGAGCGGCGGAACAGCCGCAGAATGCCCATTGACGCGGCGGCCGCAGGAATCGACGCGGATACGGTCAGGCCTACCAGCAGACCAATATAGGCATTCGCCGCAGCGAGAATCATCGATAGCATCGCGCCGAGAATAATTGCTTTGACGGTAATCTCGGCAATGCTGCGGTCCGCAGCAACTACGGGCGGCGGCAATTGTTCTGTCGTGCCGGCCATTTGGCCCCCTCTGTCTTCAGTTACCAGCCGCAGCCGCGGCCGGCGTTCTGTTCTTTCAGATGCCGCAAGAGTGGCGCAAAATAATCGATGATCGCCGTGGCGTCCATGTCGCGTGTGCCCGTGAGTATTGCGGGGAAATTTCTCATATTTTTATCCAGTACGCCTGTAATCAGCGTCTAGTGAATGCCGTGCATCCAGCGCCTGAGTATCGGCGATATCACAATCATGACTACGCCCGCGGCGATACCGAACCACATAAGAAACGAAAACAGCTCCGTGTAGGTGGCGACCGCTGTTGCTATATCACCCGTGTCGCCTGCCGAAGTGTCAATGGCGGCCATTTTGCCGATGCGCGTTGCAACCGTTTCCGATAGTGCCGTGGCAAGAAACCAGGTTCCCATGCTGACGCCGACGACATTGCCAATCGACAATTTGGTTACGGCGGACAATCCGACCGGCGACAAACAGAGCTCGCCCGTTGTATGCAAAAGATAGGCAAGAACGATCCAGATCATGGCGATCTGCCCGGACTGATCGGGGAATTGTGCGCCGAAGACCAGTACGCCGAACCCAAGGCCGGCCTGCAATATTCCCAGGCCGAACTTTATAGGCGTATTGGGCTCAAGGCCTTTCTTGGCGAGCCAGGTCCACAGGGCCGCAAACGGAATCGCCAGCAGCATGATGAAACCTGCGTTAAGCGAACCGAACTGCGCGGCCGTGAACGTTGTATTGCCAATGGAGCGATCCACAACACGATCCGTGTACAGCGTCATCGAACCGGCCGACTGTTCAAACAGCGCCCAGAAGACGACCGTCGACAGGATCAAAATCATTAACACAACTGTCCGGCCAAACTCGGGCGAGTTGTGCGTCATGAAACCGTACACAACAAAACCGACGATCAACAGGATTGAGCCGTAGAGCACCCATTCAGCCAGCGCTTCACTGCCCGGGATGAAGTGCAGGTTAAGGCCTACCGCATACAGGCCCGACAAGACAGCCAGTCCTGCGATCACGTAGGCGACCGTGTTGTTGCCGTCTTTCGTGTGCACCATCGAGTAAAGAATGAGGCCGACGATTGCGAGGATCAGAAATACGTTTTGTGTCAAAAGCACAACGGGCTCGTGTTGCACCAGGAGCCAGAAGACGCCGAGGAACGGCAGGCTTAACAAATATATCGACCACTCGACATTGATCGGTCCGAGGAATCGCTTCTTCAGCTTCTCGGGATCGGAGGGCTCGGCGTGACCCATCAGATATTTCTGACCATACGTGAACGAAATCAAGCCAATGATCATGCCGATACCGGCGGCGCCAAAGCCATACTTCCAGCCGAAGGTCTCGCCCAACCAGCCGCAAAGCAGCGTGGCGGCGAACGAGCCGATGTTGATGCCCATGTAGAAAATCGTGAAAGCGCCGTCGCGTCGCGGGTCGTCCCGCGAATACAATTTGCCGACGATCGTGGAAATATTGGGCTTCAGATAACCAACACCCATCACGATTAACGCAAGCGCAAAATAGAACCAGTTAAGTGCTGCTGTATCCCGATACATGACCGCTTCCGACAAAACTGTGCCCGCCGCGAGCACCTCTCCACTGGCCAACGCGAGATCGTTAGCGAGAATCGTGCCCGCTGCGTAGTTGATTGCCTGATGACCTTCGACCGCCATCAATAGGTGCCCAAGCGACAGTAATATGCCGCCGAACAATACTGATTTCCTCATGCCTAAAAAACGATCGGCGACGATGCCGCCGATCAGGGGCAGCGCGTACACGAGGCCAGCATAAGAACCAAGGACGTCGAGGCCCTCTCCATCAGTAAACAAGTGATATTTGGTTAAGTACAAGAGCAGAAGATATTTCATTCCGTAGAATGAAAAGCGCTCCCAAAGCTCGGTCGTGAAGCAGACGTACAGGCCCTTTGGATGGCCAAGAAATTCTGCCTGATCTGAAAAATCGTCCGCAGGCGTGGCAACAGTATCGGTCATTATTTTTCCCCCAGATGGCGTCAGGTGCCACGTGGATTTATTCGGGCCGGTAAGGGCAACGCATTAAACACTATTTACGCCCCGCTTAGCTACTGGACAGGGCGAGATTTGAATAGTTTCGCCATAATGATTCCGAGCTCATAAAGCAGGTAAACCGGAATCGCGAGCATGATCTGGCTGATGATATCCGGCGGCGTCAGCAACATGCCGACCACGAACGCGCCGAGGAAGACATACGGGCGTGCCTTGCCGAGTTTGTCCACCGTGGTCAGGCCGGTCCAGACAATGAGTACGGTCGCGACCGGCGTCTCAAACGCAAGGCCAAAGACCAGCACCAGCATCATGACGAAGCCAATATAGTCCGTGATGTCGGGCATGTAGGTCACGCTTTCGGGGGTGAACGCGACGACGAAATTGAAAATCAATGGAAAAACGACGAAGTAGGCGAACGCGAGACCGACATAGAACAGCACGATACTTGATGCCAGCAGCGGAAACGCGAAACGCTTTTCTTTTTTGTACAGCCCGGGTGCGATAAACGCCCACATTTGGTAAAGCACAACAGGCATCGCGATAATAAGTGCCAGGTAAAACGACAGTTTGAGCGTCGCAATGACGGGCGACGCGGTACCGGTCGCGATGAGCTGGCCACCTGGCAACACCCGGCGCAGTGGTTCGGAAGCGAATTCGAATATGATTTTCGAAAACGGGAACAAGATCATAAACACGAGAAAGACGCTGCCGAACATGACGAACAGGCGGTTACGCAACTCAACCAGATGCGACATCAAGGTGCCTTCAGCGAGTATCTCTTCCTTATTCTCGGCCGCTGCAGTCAATTCTTAGCCACCGATTCGCCTTCCTTGTCATCGCTCTCGTCCTTATCGTGCACGGCGGAAGGGGCGTCGTCATCGCGCGGTGAAAGAAGCTTGTTGGGATTCAAATCGTCGGGGTTGATGCCGAAATTCTTTTCGGCATCGAGCTCATCTTCCAGCTGTCGTTGCAGGCTGCGGGTGAGCTGCCGGGCCTTGCCGATCCAGCCACCAATCTGGCGGGCAACACGCGGCAGTCGTTCGGGCCCCAGAATCAGGAGACCGATCAGACAAAGAAGAATAAACTCGGAACCACCGATTCCAGACATAGTTACGAAAAGACGTTAGGCGTCTTTTTTCTCTTGGTCTTCTTCAACTGGAGTGGAATCGAAGTTGGCGTCTTCGGAGGCCTCCTCAATTTGCTCAGAAGACTCTTTCGCCTCAGTTTCATTCATAGCTGAGCGAAACCCTTTCAAGGCGCCGCCGAGGTCGGTTCCCAGACTGCGTAATCGCTTGGTGCCAAATATCACCAATACGATGACGAGAATAAGCAGCAGGCTCCCGGGGCTGATGTTCGGCATTGCTTTTTGCTCCTGGGGTCAGACCCCTCTTCGGTTTGATAGGTATTCACCGGCTACAGCCAGGCGCGAATTATGTTCATGATACGCCTGCGAGCGCAACAAAACCGTACTGGTGTCACACGGTTTTTAGGACTCGAGCCAGAACGTGACCGGACCGTCGTTTACGAGGCTGACTTGCATGTTAGCGCCGAATTGCCCGGTTGCAACGGATTCCAATTCCTTCTCGCATGCTGTAACGAGCTTTTCGAAGTAAGCGACCGCCTTGTCGGGCTTGGCGCCCTTGCTGAAGCTGGCGCGGGTGCCCTTACGCGTGTCGGCCGTCAGGGTAAATTGTGGTACCAGTAGCAGTTCGCCGGAAATGTCCACAACACTACGGTTCATGCGATTCTCGGCATCCGGGAAGACCCGGTACGTGAGGATTCGCTCGGCCAGACGCGTGATGTCGCGCTCCTCATCGTCCCGGTGAACAGCGACAAAAACAAGCAGCCCACGTCCAATTCGGCCGGCGGTTTTGCCGCTAATGGTAACGCCGGCGCGGCTGACGCGTTGTAAGAGTGCGATCATTTCTGTGCTAGGTAACCGTATTGACGTCGATACGAGCCTTTATTAATGCACTAAGCAATTACGAATAGCCATACCGATCGAAGGGCTCTGCAACACTGGCGATACCGGCCGGTGGGCGGGTGCACTCGATAGGTGCCCCCTTTGCGTGTCAGGGAGGAAGCAACAGGGTAAACTCTGTGGGCCGGACCAGGGAAGGAGGGCCCCGGCGTCTCGTCGGGGCCCGTTTTGGATGAGAGAGGGTAAAAA
>JAPUKV010000227.1 GCA_027295475.1 Pseudomonadota bacterium | reverse complement strand
CAATGAATCAGCGTTCCGTCAGGCCCTGACGGTCAGGGCAAATCAGGATAGAGGCCTTGGAAAACCCGCTTGACTGGAGAAGATCAATGAACTACGAAAAACCACTGTACGAGCTTGAGATCAGCGTGATTGTCCTGGGATTCGCCTACGCAACCTCATTGATGAGCTTGATCGTCTGGATCGCCTGATCGCCGTTCGTTGCTGCGCCTATGGCGGCAAGGCGGAGAATTTAGGGTCCTGTGCGGACATACCGATAAGGCGGTCATTGCCATCCTGAACCGCCAGCGATTTGAGCCCCGCGTCGCCATTCAGGACCATCAGGTACGGGTGCCAGCGATCGTTCTCATCGCGGCGGTAATGTCCCGATAACTCCCAGCCGTCATCAGTCGGATAGACATAGGATTTGCCGACTTTGCGGGCCGGGGAAACGGCATCCACAATCTCTATGAGATTTCCCGGTGACACGTAACTCTGCAAAATATCACGCGCCACCATCACGATCGCTTCTTCTGTCGCTCTCTGCAAACCCGGATCAGGATCGGTAATACGTTGATAGCTATACAGGGCCAACACCAGCCCAACGGTGACCGCGACCAGCGGCCTTACTACTTTGTGACTAATCATTGTCCCATCATCAGGCGATACCGATTAGCTTGTGTGTTTGCAGGCTGAGTTTCCATTGTGGATGCTCCAGGCAATACTCGATCGTTGCTTTGATATTGCCGTCTCTGTGCTCGTCATCGAGCGGTTGAAGAAAAAAATGTTCAAAATCGAGGCCTTCGAAGCGCTCGGGTTGCGCCTCGCGCTCTTGCTGTGGAAAGACAAGCTTTAGCTCGTCTCCGCTTGTCTGAATGATTGCGGCGCCGGCTTTCGGACTCACGCAAATCCAGTCGGCCCCCGCCGGCGCCGGGAGCGTCCCGTAAGTCTCGATGCCGACTTCAAAGCCATGTTCGTGTAGCGCCCGGATCGCCGCATCATCAAGTTGCAGCAAAGGCTCACCGCCCGACAAAACGACCAGCGCTTGTGTATTCAACACGTCAACACCAAAGTACTCCGCCCAAAATCAGGATTTGGATCTTTTTCTGACACCGTCTTGGAAATCGTTCCAGTCCGGACGTTTGATCTCGAGGAGATAGTCCTTCGTCAGCGCTTTTGACACTTCCCAGAGTTCTGCAGCCTGCGCCGCATCGTGCATGTGGTTGTCACCGAGCACCGTCACTGGATTGCAGTCTTCGAAATACTGGCCGCTGACACTGCCCAGCAGAGGGCTCGTCGCGACGTAACAGGTAGTTGCCGCGCCCTGTTCGATCGACTTGCCGCCGATGGCGGTCAACACGCCGAATGCGAACTGGAAAAATCCGGGCTCGTTCCGATCGATGCTGGTGTTGATCACGCCCGGATGCAGCGAATTCGAAGTGATGCGCGTGCCTTTCAGCAGCCGTGCCAGTTCCAGCGAATACAACACGTTTGCGAGTTTGGAATGTCCGTAAGCCCGGCCCACGCTGTAGTTCGTCGTACCTCGCAAGTTGCCGAATTCGATGCCTTTGTCGGGCGCGCTCGTGTAGGCGGACCGGCTGCCAACGACGACTACGCGCCCCTGCCAGGACAGGTAAAGGCGCTCCAGCAAGTTGTTGACGAGAATGAAATGCCCGAGATGGTTCACGACGAAATGTTTCTCGAGTCCATAAACCTGTTCGCGATCGCCACCCCGCATGCCCGCATTGCAAATCAGCATATCGATCGGCGAGTTAAGGGAGCGAATCGTCTCGGCGCAAGCCACGACCGAATCAAAATCTGATAATTCCAGTTCGACCGGTGTGGTAATGCCGACGACACTGGAACACGCTTCCTGCGCCTTGGCGAGCGTGCGTCCCGTGCCGATCACGTACGCACCACGCAACGCGAGTACCCGCATCGTTTCGTAGCCGATACCGGAATTGCAGCCGGTCACCACCGCGATCTTGCCGCTCAGGTCGATTCCCTCGGTAACTTTCTCGGCAGTCGAGTCCTGGTCGAAATCGCTCCGCGGCACGCCGCTGGCAGGAACTCTCTCATGGCCGCTGCAAGCACCGATCGCGGGAGCTGCCAATGTTGCCCCGGACAGCTGGAGGAATCGTCGTCGATCAACACGCATGCGAAGTTCCTACCGCCTGCCTCCTGAGGCATTTACTCAAAAAGTTTCTCGGCTTCACTGCTCAGGTCATCCTGATGTGGCTCACTCGTATCACCCTGGTCGAACAATGTTGTGAGAGCGTCCTTTGCCTTTGCTTCCTGCTTCGCTCTCGCCGCATCGAAGACTTCGTCGCCCGGCTTGAACCATTCGCAGAAATTGAGCCGCTCTTTTTCGATGACTTCCTCGGCGTCGTCCTCCCGGCATTTTCTCGGCACGCCGGGGTCATAGAACGCACACATTTTGCAGACGTGCAGATAAACGGAACACGCAGGACACTCGTCCTGCCTGGAAAGTGGCAGGCTCAGGTCCTCAAGGGACGCACCACAGCGGTAACACAAAAGATGGTCGGCCATACCACCGAAGTATAGCCTTTCTAAAGTGACCGCCTGTCTGTTAGTCGCTCGCTGCGCTCCTTCTTTGCGTCGGCACGAAGTCCTCCATGACAGCCTTGTTCATGAGGTCCGGTGGCAACATACCCTGTGCCAGAATGAAGTCATGGAAGAACTGCTGATCGAAATCGTCGCGCAAGGCGAGTTCGGTCTGCGTTCGCAGGGCCTGTAGTTTCGTATAGCCGAAGTAGTAAGCGGTGGCCTGACCCGGCATCCGGTAGGTGTAGCGCTCGATCTCGTTTTGTGCCCAATCCTCGCCGATGACGATATCTTCCATGATCAGGCTCTTGGCTTCTTTGGGTGATATCAGGCCCAGGTTCAACATGGGATCGAGAAACATGCGCGCGGCGCGCATCAGCCTGTACTGCAGGCTGATCAGCTGTCCGTCGAGCGGCATGTAGGGCTTGGCAATAGCCTCCGCATACAGCCCCCAACCTTCGACGTTCACGCTGTTGAATGCGAATATGACGCGTGTAATGGACACACCGGCCTCGATCATGCTCGAGAACTGCATCTCGTGTCCGGGTCGTGCTTCATGGGCCGTTAGTGTCCAGGCACCGGCTTCGTAGGTGTCGTCTGTCTGCTGCCAGCTGCCGTCTGCGTATTGCTCGAGCAATGGGATGACGAAGTCAGGAAACTCGCCCGTGTTGCCGATCAGCCGTGGCACGTCGAGGTGTGGCGCCGGCTGTGCCGCCGTTTCCGCTGCGGTCGCGATACGAATACCTGCGTCTCGCTCGGGCAGACTGATAATGCGCTCCCTGACGATGATGTCTTCAATCTGCTTGAGCACACCTTGATAGTGATCAAGCAATTTGTCGCCATCGATCGCGCCATCGACTTTCAGTTTTCTGATTACGGCGCGGTAATCAGTCGATGCGTAGCCTTTTTCTTTCGCAACCAGCGGCGCCAGCGCAACCATCTCGTTGCGGATATCCATGTATCCCTGTGTTGCCTGCTGGATTAGCTCCTCCGGCGAGGCGTCGACACCCCAGTTTCTGAGCGCATCCTCGTACATGACTGGCGGCAGGCGATAATCGTCCCTGGATCGTGGCAGCACCTCGTCTCTGAGCCATTGGTTATACACCCGCAGCTGGCCTGCCAACATTTCGTAAGGCTCCTGCCAGCCCTGTAGATCGGTCCCGTCCAGCAGTTCCTCGATGCCCACAATAAAAGTCTCTGCGCGTTCCAGGTCCTGCTCCACCTCATCACGAAACGGGCCGACAAGCCCGTCGACGTCAAAGCGCTCGCGTGTGCGGTCACGTGCGAGTTCGGTAAGCGGCGTGAAACCGTCCTCAAGGCCTGCGTATCGTTTAATGCGAACAATTGCGGCCGGGTAGCGCTCACGCGGAATCTGCACATCGATCAGGGCGCGAATGCCGCGGAAAATGTCTTGGCTCAGGTTGAAATAAGGGAGCATATTCTCGCGATTCAGCTTTTCCGACCGGATACTGTCTTGCGCGACCCTGATCAGAATGCCGAGGTCCTGACGCACCCTGGTATCGGTCTCGTCCTCGAGCCGCCTCTTGAGTTCCGCAAGAATATGTTCCGACTCGGCAAGCTCGCGCTGGTAGCGCTCCGGTTTCAGGTCCCTGATTTCCTCATCCAGACCGTCGACGCCGATGGCGGCGGCTGACTCCGGATTAAATTTCGCAACGGCCTCCAGTACGATCTGTGCATGCGTATTGCTCTTTTCGACCCAATCGATGCCATTGGCCGACGTGGCTCCTGGTAACGATACTGCTGACGCCGCAAACCCCAACAATGCAATTAATCCTGCTCGTCGCATCATGTGCTCCTGTTGCATAGTTTGATTGTTCGACTATTGAAACCAGGATGCCAGTAGGACTTGAAAAGATTCAAATAGGTCCAAAATTATATTCCTGGTTCTCCCAAGGCAATTAATCCAATGCAGAATCTGCCCCATCATTACAATGTCTCTGCCGCAGCAGACCCGGAAGCAGTCGTACAGCTAAGGTCGACCGGTCTGCCGGACCTCGAATCTGCCGCGCCGGCCGAATTCGGTGGCCCAGGCGATAAATGGTCTCCGGAATCATTGCTTGTCGCGTCGGTGGCAGACTGTTTCGTGCTGTCGTTCAAAGCGATCGCTCGCGCATCGAAATTCTCCTGGATCTCGCTCACTTGCTCCGTCGAGGGCACGCTTGACAAAGTCGATCGTCTGACGCAATTCACGACATTCGACGTCAAGGCGTCACTGACTATTCCGGCCGATATGAACGAAGAAAAGGCAATGAAGCTGCTCGAGATGGCAGAGCGGGCCTGTCTGATCACCAATTCACTGACGGCGGACACTCATCTCACCGCCAACGTGCAAGTCCAGCAATGAAGAAATTACTTCATAAATATATGATAAGTATTTGTTTATAAAGTATTACACAGTCACCCGGAGCACTTTCGCGCCGCGCACATGCCCAGCCCGTAAATCATTCAGTGCCTTATTTGCGGCCTCCAGGGGATAGCTCTCTACCGCCGGCCTGATCGGTATTTCGGCCGCGATCGGCAGGAACTCGGCAATATCATGGCTCGTAACATTCGCGACCGTCTTGACCTCTTTTTCGAGCCACAAGTGCTTTTCATAGCTGATACCGGCCATCAACTCTCGATCGCCGGCCTCTTTTCTGATCGCATTGATGACAAGGCGCCCGCCCGGCCGCAGGTTCCTGAGTGCCTCCAGCACAGGCCGCCAGGCAGGAGTCGTGTCGATGATCGCGTGTAGCGGTTCCGGTGGGCGCTCTCCCGTGTCCCCGCTCCATGCGGCGCCCAGCTCCATGGCAAAATCACGTTGCTTCCCGCTGCGCGCAAAAACACAGATCCTGGAGTTGGGGTACAAGTGCTTCGCCATTTGCAGGACCAGGTGTCCCGAACCGCCGAATCCCGTTAACCCCAGTAATTCGCCATCCGCGAGCCTGGCGAGCTTAAGGGCCCGGTAACCGACACCGCCCGCACACAACAAAGGCGCCGCTTCTTCGTCGGAAAACAACGTGGGGATCGGATAAGCATAGTGCTCGCCGACGGCCATGTATTCCGCATAGCCACCATTGACGTCCCGCCCGGTTGCCCGGAATTCAGGACTCAGATTCTCGTCAGCCTCTCCGGACGACGAGTAGATCCAGCCAACGCCGACGCGCTCGCCTTGCTTGAAGCGTGCGGCATTTTTACCAAGCGCGGCTACGCGACCGATGACTTCGTGGCCGGGTACGACAGGCAGTGACGGCGGGGGCGTCCTGCCCTCGATTTCGTCGAGCTCCGTATGACAGACGCCGCAAACGGATACTTTTATCAGCACCTGACCCTCGGCGGGCTCCGGTGTTTCCAGTTCGACCAGCCGTAACGGCTGCCGGTTTTCAGAAAGCGGCGCCGTCGCCGAGAGAATCATTGCCTTCATCGCACAAATCGCGGGTAGTAAAAAAGGGAACCGTCACTCACTACGGCACAATAGTCAAAGCCGGATCGATTCTGCCCATAGTGGTTCCACCTAATGATGCTGTGACAACTACGGATTCTCAACAGTCGTGAGCTGTGAAAGTATTATTCTGCCGCCCCGGAACCACATCGCGGGCAGACAGGAGTCTGAGTTCTTGCAACAGAGGGAAAAATTATGAACCTGGTGAGCTGGAGCCCCTGCCGCGATATGGAAGGTTTTTTCGACCGTTACAATCGGCTGCTGAGTGATCGGGATCTTTTAGGTCTCGATGATAATGCGCTACGTACGAACCTGAGTTGGCGCCCGAGGGCCGATATCAGCGAGTCGAAGAAAGAGTACCTGATCAAGGCCGAATTGTCGGAGGTCGAGAGAGACGACATTCACGTTGAGATCGAGAACGGCATGTTGACGATCAACGGCGAACGACAAATGGCAAAGGACGAAGAGACGGAAAAGCAACATCGCACGAGAGTTTTTATGGAAAATTCTCACGAAGCTTTTCACTTCTATCCGACGATGATGAAGAGAAGATCTCTGCCAAGACCAAGTCAGGCGTCTTGAAGGTCCATCTGCCGAAGACGAAACCGACCGTAGTAAAGCCGGTTGAGATTTCGGTACACTAAAATCTAGTGGATCGGGCCGCTGGCCCGGTCCACCATCTCTCCTCCCGGCCATGCGCCTTCGCATGGCGACGCGGTACTGAATATTCTCCATTCTCTCTGAATATTGGCAAAGCACTTGCAGGACATCAGACGGATGCTTGAGCTTGTGAGAAGCGATTCGAGCGATCCCGCCCCTGGAATTTTGGGTGCGCAATTGTTGGCGGGTTTGCCGAATGGGATTACACTCCCGGTACCAGCAGGACCGACACTAAAACTTAAGGGACGGAGCGATGACTTATATGCAAAAGCTCGGCATTACTTTTTTGGGGACATTCCTTTTAGCCTTTGGCACAGTCCTGGCACAGGACCCGGCGGACGACGCAGCCGCCGAACAGGAAGCGACTGACGACAGTGCCGCTGCCCAAAGTGCGACTGACGACTATGTAGCCGTCTGGTCTGTAATCGAGGAGCAGTGGGAAGCCTCGCAGCGGGGTGACCGGCGGTGGGTCGAACGGTTCTTGTCAGCGGATTTCATTGGCTGGCCAAAAAACTCTCCGGCACCGCGAGACAAGGCATCCATCCGTATATGGAATGAGTTCGACGCGAAACAGTCCAAGGGTCTTGAACACGAGCTATATCCCTTGTCGACCGTAATCCACGGCGACATGGCCGTTGCGCACTATCTCTATACCAATGCGACCGAGAACAGCGAGGGCGAAACGGAAGTGACCAACGGTAGATACACCGACATCCTGGTTCGTGCCGACGGCGAATGGAAATTCATTGCCTGGCACGGTGGGAACGACGACACCGACGACTAGACATCTTGAGCACCAGGAGGGGCAACCCTGCCCCTCCCGCAGCCGCATTCAAGATCCCTACGCCCAGCAAAGCTAGCGCGCCCGGTCGGCCGCGAGATGCAGCGGCCGCCTTGTTGCGGCGGCTCCAGTTTGTTGGTACCGAGGCTGCGCTTTCGGTCTGGTTTGCAGTATGAATATATTGCCCAGCAGAACGAGCATCACGCCCACGACGATGTTCGCTGTGATCTGAAGACCTTCAAAAAAGACGGACACGGCAAGCGCCACGACCGGGAACATCACCACCGCATAGCCGGCTTTGTGGGCGCCGATTCTGCCGAGCAGTGTCAGGTACGCGCCAAAGGCAATAATCGACCCGAAGATAATCAGGTACAGAAGTGACGAGACGTACGTTAGAGACCAGTCGAAACTGAACTCCTTTCCCTGGCCGAACGCGATTGCCCCCGTCAATATGGAACCGTACAGCATGCCCCATGCATTCGATTGCATGACGGGTAAGCCATCATTTTGAGCGGACTGAGACACCATGTTGCCCAGAGACGCGATCAAGGCGCCGAGTACACAAAGGGCTGCACCGTAAAGCGTTGCGTCGGAAAGCGAGACCCTGTCGATTTGTGGCATGAATAAAACGACAATCCCGACGATGCCGAGCAAGGCGCCCGCGATTACACGTCCGCCCGCACGAACACCGAAAAAGATTCGGGCATTCATAATGTTCATCCACAGCATTGTGGAAAACGCGATAGCCGTTAAGGCCGACGTAATGTATTGCTGCGCGTGATACAACACGATGTAGTTCAGGCAAAACAACAACATGCCAAGAAGAACGAATCGCGAATGGGCGCGACGATCGAACTTCAGATTCAAGCCCCGCGCCAGGCACCAGGCAAACAACAGCGCGGTTGCGATTGCATACCGATAGAAAACTGAAACCTCGGGCGACACCTCGCCGAGCTGAAACTCGATGGCAAGCCAGGTCGTTCCCCAGACCAGTACGGTGACAAGATAAAGCATCCAGTTACGCATCTTCCTGCGGCCTCCCGGCACTCTTACAGTCATCGAGGTCGTCAAGCACGTCGTCCAGCATCTGCGTGCGAATGTTGCGCAGGTGATGCAGGCGAAGCATGGGCTGTGCCAGCCCGGCGAGTGCGCTGCCCCACGCGAATCGATGCTTTCTGGCTACCATTACCGGGGAGCGAATATGCCCCGCCCAATTGGACAGTTGATCCTGACAGGGGTCTTTGCGGTGGCAGTTTTGACCGTTCATGGTTGCCTCCTGAAGGGTTCTTGTTGAACGAAGTGCTTGACTATACGGTTCTATTGGAGCTATAACAGATGCAATTTTATGGAAATGTAAGGTGAACAGTTGATGCTTGCCGTCGATAAAGAAAGCAGCGATTATCTCTATCGCCAAGTCGTTGATTTAATTTCGGATAACATCGAGTCCGGCGCGCTGATGCCGGGCGACCGTCTGCCCTCCCTGCGCCGGATGAGCCATCGAATCGGCGTGAGCATCCCAACGGTACGGCAGGCCTATGTCGAGCTCGAGCGCCAACGGCGTGTCCAATCGCGGCCGCAGTCGGGTTTCTATGTCCGTGGCCTCCCCAGCAACGAACTGGTCAGGCCGACACCCCCTTTCCGCCGTTCAGCCAGGCCCATCCCGATCATTGGGCGCAGCCTGATGCAGCGCGTTTATGATGGTCTCTACACACCCGGTGTGGTGCCGTTCGGTATCGCAAACCCCTGCATGGTGAAGCCCGCTGCAAAAGCGCTGCATCGCACGATGAAGCGGGTCATGGCGCGCGCCCAGGAACGAAGCCTTGCTTACGCGCCTACCCTGGGTGAAGCGGGGCTGCGGCGCCAGATTGCCTACCGCTACCTGGATACCGTCGGCGGAAAAATCGATCCGGACAACATTTGTATCACTAACGGCGGCCAGGAAGCCTTGTTTCTTGCGTTGCAAGCTGTGGCCGGCAAAGGTGATGTTATCGCCGTCGAATCGCCGACTTACCACGGCCTCCTCGAGCTTATCGATAGTCTCGGCATGCTCGCGATCGAAATCGAGACCTGCCCGGAGGAAGGCATAACTCTCAGCGCACTGCGCAAGACCCTGAAAGCGCACCCCGTGAAGGCCTGCATGTTTTCCACAACGCTGAATAACCCGCTGGGCGTCAGTATGCCGGAGGAGCTGCGACAAGAGCTGGTCGAGATGCTCGAAGCACATGGCGTCGTACTCATCGAGGACGACGTATACGGCGACCTCCTGTTTGACGGCCACCGGCCCAAGCCGGCCGAATTCTTTTCACGCTCCGGAAGCGTTATGACCTGCGGATCATTCTCCAAGACGATAGCACCGGGCTATCGCATAGGATGGTTGATTGCAGGGCAGTACATCGACCAGATTACGCAGCTCAAAAGGTCTTTCTCATGTTCGTCCGGCCTCCTCCAGCAACTCACTTTGAGCGAGTTTCTTGCCACCGGAGACTATGACCGCTACCTGAAGACGCTAAGACCCGAACTGCAGTGCAACGCCGAGCGGATGAGCGCAGTGGTCGCTCAGTATTTTCCGCGGCAAACCAGGACCTCCAAGCCCGTTGGCGGCTGCGTGCTCTGGCTCGAATTGCCGAAAAAAGTTGATTCGGAGATTCTTTTCGAGCTGGCGATCGAGGCCGGCATCAGCATAGCGCCTGGCCTGATATTTTCACCCTGCAACAGATACCGGAATTTCATACGCCTGAGCTTCGGCCATCCCTGGTCAGAGCAAATAGAGGAAAGTATTGAATGGCTTGGCCGTAAAGTGGCAGCCATTGCGGCCGGAAACTGACAGGCGTTTCCTGTAACAGCTCAGACTCGACTGCACCGGCACCGCCCGATTAGATCGGGTTCGATAGTCCGCATTGGCCGAGACCGGCGATGCAATCGATTCGAACCGTGCTGCCGCGACAGGCGCAATCCGGCCATAAGTGGCAGTCCTTTTTTGGGATTTCAATTGTAGTGTGGAGACGCAACCACTGCGGCAAATAGCTGGACGAGCTTAATTTAGCCGCCCGCCGTCAAGTACGGAATCGTTCCCGCGGCATCGGTTGAGTCTATGGCGATGAATTGGCTGTCGGTACCTGCCTGTCGGGCTGCAGCATACGGCGCGTAATCAGGATCCGCGATGAAAGCTTGTAAGGCATCCATGCTCGGAAATTCAATTATTGCGACCAGATTTGCATCAGACTGATTTCCTTCTATCGTGGTGATATTGCCGCTGCGAGAAAGGTACTTACCGCCGTGTCTATCGACGATATCGTGCACCTTGGCAGCGTAGTCCGGAATCCAGCTGTCGTCGTTGACTTTGACTTGCGCGATCAAATAGTTCGTCATCCTCTTTACCCTCACCGCTTATGTGTTGGATGAAACGCTCTTCCGAGCATATTAGTCGTTAAGAGATACAGCAAATCTGATGTCCCTTCGGGACCCTTGGTCTTGCCCCGGTTTATATGACACTTCCGGGTTATAATTCGAGCATAGAAGGAAATGAAATGAGCAGTCAACGATACTCGCCAGAATTCAGGGATGAGACGGTTCGTCAGGTTAAGCGCCTGTTCAGCTTGCTCGGGTTAGGATCTGAGCCAGGATGACGCATTGTGCGAACCAGATGTGCAATGCCTGGCCTGGAGGCTGATATGAAGAGAGAAGCTAAAGAAATCCGGCTCGTTTTTCAGGTACTGCTCTATGTTGGGCTGGCGATGCTGACAGCAGCGCCCGTACTTGCGCAAGTGCCGGTGGACGAAAACGGCAACCCAATCGCGCCTCTCCAGGAAGACGCCACGCTCGATAGCAATGAGGATAACGCACTGCCGTTACTTTCAGCCGCCGACCTCGAGGATCTCGTGGGCCCTGTCGCACTTTATCCTGACGACCTCCTCGCGATCGTCCTGCCGGCGTCGACCTATCCATTACAGGTCGTGCAGGCGGCACGTTTTCTCGAGCGGCTTGAAACTGACCCATCCTTGAAGCCCGACGAGGACTGGGACGATTCCGTTACGGCACTCCTGAATTATCCGGAAGTCGTTGAACTCATGAACGAGGACATCGACTGGACCTGGAGACTGGGTGAGGCCGTCGTCGCGCAGCAGACGGACGTGGTTGCAGCGGTTGAGGCATTTCGTGACAGAGCTTATGCGGCCGGCAACTTAAAGACTGATGAATACCAGACCGTCAGCGACGAGGATGGCGTCATCGAAATCGAGCCCGCGAATGAGGAAGTGATCTACGTTCCTTATTACGAACCCGAAAGCGTTGTTGTATATCAACCGCAGCCCGTTTATCACTATTACCCGCAGCCGTATCCGCTTTATTACTATCCCTACCCTGCCGGTTATTCCTTCGCTTCGAACTTTTTCTGGGGTGTAACGACAGCGTTCACAATTGGCTGGGCGACTGATCACCTGCGCGTTTATCACCACAGCTATTGGGGTCACCCGTACTACGGGCATCATTATTACAATCACTATTATTACCGGAGCCCGAGCCTCGGTATTTTCAACCACCACTACGTCTATAACAGCCACCGCTACTCAAGCTACCGGCACAGGGACGGAGATTACTGGCGTCCACGTCGTCACGGCGGTGCGCGACCTGGGCACAACAGCCACAGAGTGCATTACTATCGTGATCGCAATCGTGATGACTGGCGTCATCGTGGCAACGATCGCCGGCATGACGGACAGGCCAACGACCGACACGAGCGTAACGATACTGTTGGCACCTGGACACGCAATCGTGATGACAATCGCCACCGCGGCGATGACAATGCGCGTCATGCACGCAACAGTGGGAATCCGGGCGACAGGCGCAACAGCAACGGCTCTGGCTCATCTGACCGCAACGCTGTTCGTTTTCGGCCGCGCACTGCCAGAGCTGACGCCGAACGCCGCAGAACGCGAACATCGGAAAATCTGAACAGCGGTTCGCAACTCAGGACGGGTTTCGCGCCAAGTCCGCAGAGATCCTCTACCGGGTCAAGCAACCGGCGTACAAACTCGCGCAGAACAGCTTTCGCGAGCAACAGCAATCCGGCCCGATCCAACAGGCGCGACAGCTCCGGTACTGCACCTCGCTCTTCGAACCGAGCAACACATGACCGAAGCAAATTCGCGGGCAGGAGCAACTCACGACGGCAGGTTCCGCCGTCACCGCCGCGTCAGGTGAGCACAGCGCGGAGCCACGCATCAGCTCGGCCGAGCAGTCACTCTTCTAACAGGGCGCCGACAAGGACTGAGTCTCGACCGAGTGCACCGACAAAGAGTGCACCGCAACGCAGCGCATCACCGCCGAGTGCACCACAACACAATGCTGCCCCGAGTCCGCGATCTGAAAGACGTGCAACGAAACCCGGCTCACGCGCGGCGGGCAGGCGCAGTGAGAGCCGCTCAAAACGGCGTTGATTGCATAGGTTTATTGTCTGCCATATTGGACGGGTTCATGAATCGGGCAAGTCTTTCGACTCTTTGGCGTCGCTCGATTCATTTATCTTGCGCTTTGATGGCTGGTCCGACGATACTCGCCAGGCGATGTAAGAAATACCCACGGAGACCATGATCGCAAACAAAATGATAATGATCATGAGAAGATTCATGGTGGTATAAAAAAGGGGCCAGACCCCGTTTCTGAAGTGTTCGTCATATACTACAAGCAATTCGTAAAAAAATGAGGTCTGACCTTTAGTGATTAGTCTTTGTCAGGATCGGCCTTTGCCAATCTGCCAGCATTTCTGAGCGAAACCCGTGGTGCGAATTCGATCTGCGCATTTAGATTGCGTAGATCGTCATGCGCCCTGTTAAATTCCGTGGGGAATCAGGGGCATTCGGGCTCTGCGGTAAGGACTTCAATCTCCTCGGCTGTCGGCGTCTTGCCATGATCACCCCCCGCATCGAACAGAACTTTCCATTCTCCGTTCGTGCTCAGTCGCCAGGTCGAGCTGAACGTTCCCCAAACATGCGCGGGTTCTCCCGTGTCCCCAATTGTCGTCACACGATAAGGCCCGCGGCTGATTGCGATCGTGCCGTTGGCAACTACCTCTACGATTGCAGGACGCCAGCGTATCTGCGCTCCGTCCCGTGCGAAGAAGCCGGCCCATGCCTGGCCTATCTCCTCAGGCCCACGGGATACCTGTCCGGTTACAAATCGTGCCTCCGGATCAAGATAGGCGATGAAGGCCTCAAAGTCGCGATTCTCGACAGATCGACTGAAACCGACTTCCGCGCAGACAACATCCTGTCGAACCTGATCGATCGCAGCTGATACTAAGGCTGCAGCAAACAAGATTTCGATAATCATCAAAGATCGCCAATCAGGTGGCCATAACGCCGCGCTATGGGCGGTCAAAGGAGACACGGAAAAACAAGGAATACAGCACCGGCACGACGAGCAGTGTCAAGGCCGTGGCAAACGCGAGCCCGAACATGATCGTGATCGCCATTGGCACAAACATCGCCGTGCCACCCCACAATAAAGGCATCATGCCGAGCACGGTCGTTGCTGTGGTGAGCAGGATCGGTCTGAAACGTTGTTGCGCCGCCTCGAATATCGCCTCCGCGGGCTTACGGTGAAATTCCTCAATTTCAATGGCGATACGATCCAGTAATACAATCGCGTTATTGATGATGATGCCGGACAGGGCTATGAGCCCGAGGATGGTGAAGAACCCAAACGGTGTATTTGTGACCAGCAGCCCGAAAGTCACACCGATCAAGCCAAGCGGGATTGTCGTGAGAATGATGAATGGCCGGCGCAGGGAATTGAACTGGCTGACCAGCAATAGCAGGATAATCATGCCGGCGATCGGCAACTCTGCCGCGATCGATGCGTTGGCATCGCCTGACTCTTCTGTTTCACCGCCGATCTCGAATTTGTGTCCTTGCGGCCAATTTAGCTGAGCCTGCTCAAGCCACGGCACCAGCGTACTGACAACTTCCGTCGCGGTCGTGCCCGTGGTGAGCTGAATGTTTAGTGACAGCGTGCGTTCGCGGTCGCGGCGCTCGATAACGCCGGATTCGAAGGTCAGCTCGACATCGGCAACCTGTTTCAGTGGTACGATCCGGCCGGTTCCCTGCGAATAAACGCTGAGTCCGTCAAGCTTGCGGAAGTCCTGACGATCGGCGGCGACTGTCCGCAAAGTGACGGGAATCAATTCGTCGCCTTCGCGGTACTGAGTCAGATCGATGCCGGTCAAGCCGGCTTTGAGGGAGTAAGCGACATCCTCACTCGTTACTCCCGACCGCCTGGCAAGTTCCTGGTTGACGCGGACCAGGAGTTTTTTGGTCTGCAGGCCCCACGTGTTCTTGACATCCCTGACGGCCGGGTTGTCGTAGAGAAATGCCGTGACCTCGTCGGCCAGGGTGTAGAGCGTGTCGATGTTTTCGCCCGATAATCGAACGATGATCGGGTAGTCAACGGGCGGTCCGTTTTCCAGGCGTTTGACCTGCGCCGCGAGATCCGGATATGTCTCACGAACATATGCTTCGATGCCGCTGATTACTTCGTCGACTCTGTCCCCCGAACTCGTGTTGACGATCACGAATGTATTTGCGGGATTCGGATTCGGTGGATTGAGGCTCAACTGAAACCGTGGACCACCCTCGCCAATGAACGTAAGCCAGTTTCGAACGACCGGCTTGCCAGTCTGCGGCGAGTAATACGTCTTGCGAACGAACTCGTCCACGCCGGCGATAATCTGCTGACTGGCTTCTATCGAAGTGCCCAGTGGCATCTCGAGCTTCGCAGTAAATATCGGGTCCTCGGACGGCGCGATGAATTCCTGGCGGACCGTGCCCATGCCGACAATTGCCATCACAAAAAACAGCATAACCAGACCGATAAAACGATACGGATGCCGTAACGAGATGCCTAACAGACGCCGGTACATGCGATACCAGCGACCGTCGAAGGCCTGATCGGCTGCATCAGGCTCCGGGCCGCAGCGCAAGGCGACGGTTGACAGCATCGGGATGAAGGTCATTGCGAGCAACCAGGAAATCAGCAACGCCAGGCTGACGACGTAAAAAATATCGGACGTGTATTCGCCGACCGCCGACTTGGCCATCGCAATCGGCATGAATGCGACGGCGGTTGTCAGTGATGAGACGAGCAACGGCGTTCTGAGCTCACGCCCGGCCTGGACAGCTGCGTCGATCGGGCTGGCCCCCCGCTCCCGTTTGACCAGAATAGACTCCACGATGACGATCGCGTTATCTACCAGCAGACCCAGTGAGATGATCAGCGCAGCCAGCGAGATCCGATTTACCGTGATATCGAAGACCTGCATTGCGAAGAAGGTCGATATCATGGTTGCCGGGACCAGGGCACCCACGACCAGGCCCGTCCTGATCCCCAGGAAGCCGATGACTACTACTATAACTATTACAATGGCTTGTAATAGACTTCTCGAAAAATCATTAATATTCGCTTCGACCAGATCTGCCTGAAACCAGACCGTCTCCAGCTTGATTCCCCAGGGATATCGCGCAATCAGCCCGGGCATCAGATCTTTCAGTCGCTTGCCGAGCTTGAGGATATCGCCGCCCTCCCGCATGGACACGGCCAGCACCAGCGCCGGCTGACCGTTGACCCGGGCGATGCTCTTTGGCGGGTCTTTGTAGCCGCGATAAATATCGACAATGTCTTCGAGATAAACGAGCGCCCCGCCCGGCAGTTCGAGCACGGTGCGCTTCAGGTCATCGAGAGATTCATAATTACCGGTTGGTTCGAGCGTGATTCGCTCCCGGCCACTAACAATGTTGCCGCCGGACGAGAGTATGTTCATGCTGGCCAGCGATGCCGACAACTGTTGCGGCG
>JAPUKV010000226.1 GCA_027295475.1 Pseudomonadota bacterium | reverse complement strand
TGGTGAACCGTAAGACAGCGCCTGATCATGATAGCGCCGCAGCGTGAACTCATCTGCCCACGCATGCTCGACGGCAGCTCTCATATCGATATGTTCCTGGTAGCCGACAAAATAGGTGGATAACTGCGTGGCTGTGAGCTGGGCACGTACCCACTTGCCGGCCGCTTCACGCTCTTCCTGAAACCCGCCCTCGATCATCAGCTTCATTGCCGCATCGCGGGACATGCCGTCCACGTGAATTGCCTGATCGATGATGGCGTTGGTAACGGCCCTCAGATACCACTTGAGATTGATAAGACGCATCAGTGGATCGTTGTCCAGGTAGCCCTCGTCGATCATGAGCCGCTCGGCGTAGACGGCCCAGCCCTCGACGAACGGTCCGGACCACAATACCGATCGCAGGACTGACGGGTAGCGATTGCTCAGGGCTAACTGTAAGTGATGGCCAGGCATTGCCTCATGAATCGTGAGGTCCTGGATCGACAGCAGGTTGTACTCGCGAAGAAATGAGTTGATCTGCTCGTCGGTCCAGTCCGACGGCAGAGGAGCAACCGCGTAAAAGGATTTCTGCCCTTCATCCAGAGGCCCCGGCGGGTTCAGATAAGCGACGGTAACGCCGCGTTGGAACTCCGGCATAATAATAATTTCGATCGGGTCGTCCGGCACGGTGACGAGGTTTCTCTCCTGCACGAAGTCGGTTGCCTGCTGCAAGTACTCTCTCGCGACCGTGACGATACCGTCGGGCTCAGGCAGCTGCTGATACGCTTTTTCAAGAGCCGTACGAATGATTACCTGCTTGTAAGCTTCATCGGGATCATCGGGGAAACTCGTAAAAGGAAATTGTTCTGCGTATAACTCTTTTGCTATCTGGTACATCTGATCGCGGACGGCAACATATTCATTTTCAGCGCGTGTCCTGAGATCCCTCCGACTCAGCGGTGAGTTCAGCGTAAAGCCGAGTTTGGTATCGAATAGTGCCGCCCCGATGCGAAAATTCCCCGCAGCCTTCGGCAGCAATTCTTCCTCGAGCCAGGTCTGATGCTCAGCCACCGCGTTCCTGGCTGTGGCTATTGCCGCCTGCAACCGGAACTTGAACTCGCCCGTCTCCGTGCCCATATGCGGCACAATCATTGTCTCGATAATCGAGTCGAGGCCGGGGTTCTGTTGCACGGCTGTCTCTGCATGAATCTTGGGCACGCGCTGCGGTTGCAGAGCAGCGCGGGCCTGGGCAAGAAAACGAGGCATCTGTTCGAGCCGTGATGCGGCGTTTACAAGGCGTTCAGGCAAAGGCGCGAAGTCCCGGGCCATGAGTCCGTAAATCGCGCTGCCGGACAGGTCAACGTAAATGAGGGGGTTCCACGCCCATTCCTGCAGTGACTCAAGCTGCCACAGGCGAGACGCTACTTCGTTGAGGAGCAGTTCGGCGTCCACCTGATTGGCGCGGGACAAGGCCTGCCACTCGATGCGTTGCAGAGCCGCCAGGTGCTTCTCATAGAGCCTTACGGTGGCGGCACGGCCTTCGCCGTCAACCTGATCGAGAGTACCGTCCTGACGATGGTCGCCGCTCAGTGTGGCATTGACGGGAGAGAGTGCCGGAAGATCATTGACGAATGCGGCGGCAACGCTCTCGAACGCCGAATCTGCATCCGATTGAGCATGAGCGACCGGCACACAGCCAAGCAAAACGAAAAACGCAGTACCTGCCGCGATCCTCAGACGCATGCCGTCTGTCAAAGCTGCCACGCTCTTTTAACTCCCGAATTTTACGACTTTTGCAAACTTTATCATGGTGATGTGATCGCGGCAGCTGTTATATTCCCGCCAATGAACAGAATCGGCATCGCAGCGAGCATCATCTTTTTTGTTACGCCTGACTTGTGTGCGGCGCAGGAAGAAGCGACTTTGGCCCTGGCTGTTCCTGCTGCAAATGGGGATGCGGTCCCCGCCTACGTGCTGGAGGTGCCTGAGTCTGTATCCGATGTGCTGATTGCCGATACCAAAACAGGAACACTTCACCGCTTCGGCCGCACGGCATCCGGCATTACGAAGATTGACCAGCGCTACATGTCGATCGGTGAGAATGGTGTCGGAAAAAAAAGAGCCTGGGACCGAAAGACGCCATTAGGCGTTTACTTCATCACCGAACAGCTTGACACGAGCAATCTCGACGACAAGTACGGCGTTGCAGCATATACGCTGGATTATCCAAACGCATGGGACCGCTATAATCAACGGAGCGGAAACGGCATCTGGTTGCATGGTGTGGACCAAAACGGATCGAAGCGCCCGCCGCGAGACACCGATGGTTGCCTGGCGCTGCCGAACGATGAACTCCTGTCGCTCGCCGACACACTCAAACCGCTGGTTACACCGGTCATCGTGGCCCGCGAACTGGTCTGGGCAACGCCGGACGAGCTCGAAAACATTCGCATTGAATTCCGCATAGCGCTGGAAATGTGGAGACAAAGCCTGGAAGACGGTGATCTCCTGACTTATTTGTCTCTGTATTCGGATAAATTCCGGCATCGCGGAATGGACAAAGAGGCATGGGCTTCGTATCGATTAGCTGTATTCGATGCCAGGGACCTTGAGTCGGTCGATCTTGAAGACGTATTGCTGATCGCAGACCCGGAAGAACCCGGGCTGTACCTGAGCCGGTTCACTCAGGAGTTCGTTACAGGCAGCGGTACCGTAACGATTATGAAACGCCTTTACTGGCAACGGCGGGAAGACAGTTTCTGGAAAATCGTTGCGGAGGATTCGGGTTAATCGGAGACACCCAGGTCTGTCCCCGCCTAACGAATCGTTTCCCGCTCAATCAGTTCGTCAACTACGCTGAGCAGATTTGGGTAGCTGCCCGCTTCAGCGGCACCGGTGCGATACTTTCCGTTCACGACCACGGCCGGTACGCCGGTGACGTTGTATCGTTTGACCAGGTCATTGGCAACGCGAATTTTCTGATTGACCTCGAATGAGTTCCAGGTGCTGAGAAAGTCTTCCTCGCTGACGCCGAAGCGCTCAAACAACTTCTGAATTGCACCTTCCGACGTGAGGCGGTTGCTCTTGCGGTGAAACTCGGTAAACACCGCGGCATGAAACTCCTCGACATCTGGCAGCTTTTCGTTCTTCGCGAGCACCTCTTCAGTGTAGTAGAGACGTCCGTGCAATCTTGCCAGCGGGTTCCAGACGGCAGGAATTCGAACGAAGCGGGCATTGGGAGGTATGTTTTCCGCCCAGGCGTTAATTTGTGGGTCGAAGTCATCGCAGTGCGAGCAGCCGTACCAGAATATTTCGGCGATTTCGATTTTGTTGGCGCCACCCACCGTGGGTTGTGTCGGCACGAGACGATGGTAGTGTTGCCCCTCTGAATAACGCCACTCTCTCAGCGGCGCAGTCACAGTCGCCGGTGCTGTCTCACGCGCCAGAAGAATAGGCTGCTTCTCGGCCTGCGCGTCGTCGGGTTCAGCGGCCGACTCCTCAACGAGCTCCGGTTGTGCCCCTTCGTCAGCGTCCCCGGCAGCTGCTTCAGCGGGCGCCTCAGGAGCAACGTCCTCTGTGACTGCCTCCGGCTCCGGAGCTTCGCTTGACGGTTCCTCCCTGCTGCATGCAGCCAGGGCAAAGCTTAAAACAAACCCCAATAAAACGATTTTATTCATGCGAATTTCCTGTGATGAACTGCATGTCTGACCAACAGAGATCAAAATGGTTTACCTGGAATCGATGCCTGGCGGATCTTACGCGGCAAAGATGAAACATTCGGGCCACGATGGAAGGAGTCCACGTCACGAACACCTGCCAGAATCAGCGAAGTCCCTGCACGTAAGCGGCTACAGCCAGGATGTCGTCTTCGGTTAGGCGTTTCGCGATGTCGCGCATCATCTTGGTCGCTCCGTCCGATTTGCGCGCATCCGTCGCATAAGCGCGAAGTGTCGCTGCAATGTATGTTGCGTGCTGGCCACGCAACAAGGGGTAGGCTGCAGCTGGATTGCCTCGTCCCGTCGGGCCATGACATGTCAGACAGGCTGCAGCCCCGCTTTCTTTGATGCCGCCACGATAAAGTGCCTGACCCCTTGCAACGAGCGCGGGGTCCGCAACCGATTTGGCCGCGGCTGGCTGTGCGGCGAAATAAACGGCCACGTCTCTTATATCCTGTTCCGTCAGCGTCATGGCCTGGCTCGACATCAGAATATTGGTACGTTCGCCATTCTGGAATGCCTCGAGCTGCCGTACGATGTACGGCGCATGCTGACCGGCGATGCTGGGCCATTGCGGATTGACGCTGTTGCCGTCGGGACCATGACAGGCGCCACACCTGATCGCTTTGGTTTTTCCCGCTTCGTATGATCCATCAACAAGCCCGTCAGCGGAGGTCTGTGAGCAGACGAGCAGCAGCAAGACTGCGGCACCGAATACGGAATACCTGTTATTCATATATTGTAACCATCGCATCAGGGCAGTCTGCAAGGCTGCCACAATTCCATAGCTGAGACTTTGAGTCAGGAATATGTGACAGGCAAACGCCGTACGGTACGCGCCTGACCTCAGTCATGCTGCAGGGGCCGATAGCGGTCTTGCTGCATCACCCTGAACCGGTCAAACTATGCCTCTCGGTGTACTTAACTCAGCAGGCCCCGGATTATACACAATCAGTCGGGGCCATATCCCATGTCGCAATACCCAGATGCCAAATTCGTTCTGAGCGCCAATGCA
>JAPUKV010000225.1 GCA_027295475.1 Pseudomonadota bacterium | reverse complement strand
CCAGCACGCACATGCTCATGCCGAACTTCGCCATCGTATACGCGACATGGTTCCTGAACCACTTCTCCAGCATGTTGAGCGGCGGGGAGAGATTCAGAATATGCGGGTTGTCGGACTCGAGCAGGTGCGGGAGGCAGGTCTGCGATACGAGGAACGTGCCACGAGTATTGATTTGATGCATCAGATCGAAACGGCGCATTGGCGTCTGCAGGGTCGGTGTCAGCGATATCGCACTCGCGTTGTTGACGCAGAGGTCGATGCCGCCGAATTTCTCCGCACCCGCAGCGACCGCCGCCTTGACCGCCTTGTCGTCGCGAATATCGCAAACGACTGGCAATGCCTTGCCACCAGCCTCCTCGATTTCCTCCGCCGCCGAATAAATAGTACCAGGCAGCTTCGGGTGAGGCTCCGCGGTCTTGGCCGCGATGATGATATTGGCACCGTCCTGCGCAGCACGTTTCGCGATGGCCAGGCCGATACCGCGGCTGCCACCGCTAATAAATAAGGTCCGGTCTTTCAGATCGCTCATTCTATAAACCTACATTCGGAAGACGCCGTTTGGTGTTAATCATTGGCATTACGTCGTCCAGCATCCCCCTCATCCTGTGGCATTGTATAACTCACGCCCGATCAGCATGCGGCGTATCTCGCTCGTCCCGGCACCGATTTCGTATAGCTTGGCATCCCGCAGCAGGCGGCCAGCCGGATACTCATTGATATAACCGTTGCCACCAAGCGCCTGAATCGCCTCACTGGCCATCCAGGTTGCTTTCTCCGCAGCCAGAAGAATACAGCCTGCGGCATCGAAGCGCGTAGTTTGCTCCCGGTCGCATGCCCGGGCGACGGAATAGACATACGCTCTTGACGAATTCATCGCCGTATACATATCGGCGACCTTCCCCTGCATCAGCTGAAAAGTGCCGATAGCCTGACCGAACTGTTTTCGATCATGCACGTACGGCATCACAAGATCAAAGCAGGCCCGCATAATGCCGAGCGGGCCGGCCGCGAGAACGAGTCGCTCGTAGTCCAGCCCGCTCATCAGGATCGCAGCTCCTTTGCCAGGCGTCGCGAGGAGATTAGCCGCCGGAACAAGGCAGTTCTCGAATAGCACTTCGCTGGTATCCGATCCGCGCATGCCGAACTTGTCGAGTTTCTGTGGTGTTGATAGCCCGGCGCTACTGCGGTCCACGATAAACGCGCTGATACCACGACTGCCTGCATCCGGGTCGGTGACTGCATAAACGACGAAGACATCTGCTTCCGGGCCATTGGTGATCCACATCTTACTGCCGTTAAAAATGTAGCCATCGCCATTCTTCACCGCTGCCATGCGCATGCCGAGCACATCGGACCCTGCACCCGCTTCACTCATCGCCAACGCACCGACGTGTTCCCCGGAAATGAGTTTTGGCAGGTATTTCTTCTTTTGTTCGTCGGTTCCCCAGCGCCGAATCTGATTCATACAGAGGTTGGAGTGTGCGCCGTATGAGAGACCGACGGATGCGGATGCCCTGCTAATCTCCTCCATGGCAATGACGTGAGCCAGGTAGCCGAGTCCGGTGCCGCCAAGTTCTTCCTCAATCGTAATGCCAAGCAGCCCCAAAGCCCCGAGTTCCGGCCAGAGATCTCTTGGGAATTTATTTGACGCATCAATCTCTTGCGCACGGGGCGCTATCCGATCGGCAGCGAAACTGTGTACGGACTCGCGCAGCAGATCAATGTCTTCTCCGAGCCCGAAATCAAAATCAAACATATCAGCAACCCCCGATGGCGAACCAGACGCCCGGCGAATCAGCCGGATCGAGCCCAGATACTGCGCAACGATCGCTGCCGAATGAATACCATTCGCGCGGTAGGAAGGCGAAAACCCTCCCTTTTTCGGGGTTTAGCAGCCTGTCGAGCTCGGGGGATCGTAGCGAGGCACAGGGGAAATCGCCGTCGCAGCAGCTTCCGCCAAAGTCCGACAGGCTGTCAGGTCACGATTTGCCGAGATCGTCGATGAAGATCGAGAACAATTCGTACTGCGAGGTAATACCCAGCTTCGAGAACAGGTTTCGCTTGTGCACCATCACGGTGCCGGGGGCGATATCGAGAAAGCGGGCAATCGCTTTGGAGGAATGGCCGCGCAACAAAAACTGACTTATCTGGCGTTCGCGGTCTGTTAACACACTTTGACCAAACTTCTCGAAGCACCGGGTCAGGCGTCGGTGCATGCCATCGTCCCGGTCCGACGCATTCGTCCTGGTTGCCCAGCTCGACCAGATCTTCCTGATTGCCGCCTGAACGACGGGTTCGATTCGTCGAAGACGTGTCAATTCGCTCTTGTTGAACATCCGCTTGCGACGCCCGACGACAAGCACGAGGGTCGTACTGTCTGATACATCGCCAAGAAAATCCATTTCATCGAGCAAGTGCGTGCGCTCACAGTATTGCCGGTAATACTCACTCGATCGAAAACGGTCGGGCAGCTCGTCACGAAATCGGCAAAGCGTTGGTTTGTTCTCTCTTAGCGCCAGCTGATACAGGGGATCGAGCAGATACGGTCCCGCCAGGTAGCGACCGAGATAATGCTTTTCTCCCTCGGGCTCGAGCGTGTGGTGCAGAACCTCCGGGCTGGCGTCTGTGTGAAAAGCGATGAGGCAAGTTCCTTCATGATCGACGATTGTGCCAATCGCATCGATCAATGCTGCCGCGACAGATTGATCGTCCGTCGATGAAATTATCCCGGCAACCGCGGTATGCCAGTCCGGCGAGTCAAGTCGATACTGCATGGCAATCTATGCTGTCACAGTCATCAGCCGGGTTGATACAGGGCCGCGACCGAGCCATTGGGATCTTCGATGACGCAGAACTTGCTGTCACCCATCGCTTTAGGCCCGACAATAACCGCACCGCCGTTTTCACGGCAAGCCTCGGCACTCGTGTCAACGTCGGCAACGGTGATGTAGATGAGCCACTGCGAGGGCAGTTCGGCATTGCCGCCCCTGGCATGGCAGATGCCGGCGGCAGTATCACCTGACTCCGGCATGGTCATGTTGAAGTCGTCATATTCCCCCATATTGACGTCTTGCGATTTCCATCCGACCACTTTGGAATAAAAATCGCGGATCGCTGACGCGTCGGTGACGGTCAGATCGAACCAGCCTATTTTTCCGATATCGCTATTTTCCGGCATTTCGTTGCCCCTGTCTCAATGTTGGCGTCTGGCCTGATAATCGCCCGCCAGGCAGGTGAATGCTCCTGCGACGCATCATTATTCCACTGCCAATTCTACCCAAGCCCGGAGAGATTCTCGCCCATCTCGAGGAGACTTATGTACACAAGTCTGGTCCGGCTTGTTAGCATAGCCCTGAGCCGGGCGTCGCCTGGATAAAAAAGATAATTACTGTCAAATCAAGCACATCGAATGAACTTCACCGACAAGGTAGTCATTGTCACCGGCGCCGCACGCGGTCTTGGACAGGAGTATGCGCGCCAGTTTGCACGCCGTGGCGCCCGCGTCGCCGTCAACGACTTGAGAGACTGCGGCGAAACACTGGACATTATCGGCCAAGAGGGCGCACAAGGTCTCGCCACGAAGACTGATGTAAGCAGTTCGGACAGCACGATCGAGATGGCACAGGCGGTCGTTGAGAAGTTCGGCAGAATAGACGTCCTCGTCAACAATGCCGCTCTGTATGGCAGTTTGAATTTCGCACCGTTTGACAAACTCGACGAAAAAGAATGGGACGCGACGATGAATGTCAACGTGAAGGGCATCTGGCAGTGCTGCAAGGCCGTGCTGCCGACGATGAAAAAACAGCAGAGCGGTTCGATCATCAACATCAGTTCGCTCGCCGCAACGTATGGCATGCCGAACGGACTGCATTACACGACATCGAAAGCCGCGGTCATTGGCGCGACCCGCGGACTGGCCCGCGAACTCGGGCGATACAACATACGAGTTAATGCCGTAGCCCCCAACGTCGTCAATACGGATGCGACCGGCGAAGTGTTTCAGGACAAGAGAGACAAAGTTGTGGAGGTCACTCTGTCGCAGCAGGCGATCAGGCGCCCTCTCGAGACCGAGGATATCGTCGGCGCCGTTTTGTTCCTCGGCAGCGAGCACAGCGAATTAATGACCGGTCAAACGATGATGGTTGATGGCGGGACAGTGTTCTTATGACCGTCAGGACATATGAATAAAGGCAGGGCCCGAATACGAGGAATACAGCATGAAGCTAGTAACAGCGATCATCAAACCATTTCGACTGGATGACGTCCGCAACGCATTAAACGAAGTTGGCATCCAGGGTATGACGGTCAGCGAGGTCAAGGGATTCGGCCGCCAGCGCGGACATACCGAACTTTACAGAGGCGCCGAATACGTTGTCGATTTCCTGCCAAAAGCAAAAATAGAGGTCGCCGTTTCGGACGA
>JAPUKV010000224.1 GCA_027295475.1 Pseudomonadota bacterium | reverse complement strand
AATGAAAAATATCAGGGGCTCATTTCCGATCTTGCTGGCATTCACGCTTTCACTTGCAGCAGCCGCGCAGGAAATTCGACCGAAAGACACGATCATTGTCACCGCGACACGGACGGAGATATCCGTCAGCGATGCAATCGTGCCGGTCACCGTCATTACGCGTGAACAGATTGAACAGTCCCTCGCAACGGACCTGGCAGAACTCTTGCGATTCGAAGCGGGCATCGACATTGGCCGAAACGGCGGTCCGGGTCAGGCGACTTCGATATTCCTTCGCGGCACTGAAAGCAACCACACCCTGGTCCTCCTCGATGGTGTCCGGATCAATCCAGGGACCATCGGCGGTGCCGCAATACAGAACATTGCACCGGAGATCATCGACCGTATCGAGATCGTGAAAGGTGCGCGCTCCGCGTTATTTGGCACCGATGCAATTGGTGGCGTTATCAATATCATCACGCGGCGCTCAACCCGCACTTACGCCGAAGGCAGTATCGGTGGCGGTAGCTTTAATACGAGTTCCGGTTTCGCCTCAGGCGGCAGCCGCAGCGAAAACGGGGAATTCGGCGTGTCAGTCAACTGGCAGGAAACAGACGGCTTTCCGGTTCGGACCGGTAGTGATCTCGATCGGGGCTACGATAACCTGACTGCCAACGTTTATTGGCGTAGGCGCCTGGGCAAAAACGACGTTTCGATTCGACACTGGCAAGCATCCGGCACGGTCGAGTACCTCGACTTCTTCCTTTCGCCACTCGACCAGGATTTCAAAAACGCAAGCACGGCGATCGAAATCATTACGCCCGTTGGAGGCCGGGCGCAAAGCAAACTTCTGTTGAGCCACATCATCGATGACGTCTCTCAAAACCAGTCCGATGATTTCGTCGAGTCCAGGCGAGCGACCCTCGACTGGCAATACAGCTTCGCAGCAGGAAATCACACCTGGGTCGGCGGCCTGTATCTCGTGGACGAGACAGCGAAGACATTGTCGTTTGGCTCGGGTTTCGAAGAAGACACGTCGGTGAAGGCCGTTTTCATCGAGGACCAGTGGTCAAGCGGCAAGCATCAGTCATTCCTTGCTGTCCGCCTGACTGACCATGAGACCGTCGGTAACAAAACCACCTGGAACGCCGAATATGGCTTTGATCTAAATGACCGGTGGACGGTAAATGCGGGCATAGGCCACGCGTTTCGTGCTCCCGATGCGACGGACAGATATGGCTTTGGTGGCAACCCCGGGTTATCGCCAGAGGTAGCAGATGAGGTTCAGCTAGGCCTGCGATTCTATCCGGGGCCCCGGCATAACTTCAGTCTGGAGTTTTACCAGAACGATATTGAAGACCTCATCGAATTTGACCTGGTGACATTTCAGTTGCGGAATATCGGCCGGGCCGAGATCCGTGGCGCGCAGATTGCTTATGAGTATCGCGGTGATAGCTTTGGCCTGCGGGCAAATTTCGTGCACCAGAAAGCCGACAATGCAACAGATGGGGTACGATTGCTGCGACGCGCGGAGAATAGTCTGAGCGTGACCCTTACGAGGAACATCGGCATCCATAGGGTTGGCCTTGCGGTGCTGGCGAGCGGCGACCGGGAGGATTTCGGCGGAACGAAGCTCGAAAGCTACGTTTTGACGAATCTGACCGGACAGATTTCTCTGGGCGACAAATGGCGACTGAATGCACGTGTCGAAAACCTGCTGGACGAGAAATACGAAACTGCGGCCGGTTTTCCTATGCAGGAGCGAAGCGGGTTTCTGGAACTGAAATATAGCTGGAAATGACGAATGGGTAACCGGCTTAGCAAAATAGTTACGCGGACTGGAGATGACGGCACAACCGGCCTGGGCGACGGAAGCCGTGTAGAAAAAGACAGTGCACGAGTCGAAGCCTACGGCACGGTCGATGAGGCCAACAGCGCCATCGGCGTGGTCCTTGCCGGGGACTCATTGTCCCAGCCGATTCGTGAATGTCTGATTGCGATTCAGCACGACCTTTTTGAGCTCGGCGGTGAGTTGTGCATTCCGGGTCACAGCGCGATCGAGCAGCACTTTGTCGATCGGCTCGAAAAAAACCTTGATCATTTCAACGCCGATTTGCCACCGCTTAAGGACTTTATTTTGCCTGGCGGCGGCTCGGCAGCCGCTGCATGCCATACCGCAAGAGCTATTGTCCGGCGCGCAGAACGACGCGTCCTGACGATGAGAAAAGTTGAGACAGTCAGAGACGAGGTGCTGAAATACCTCAATCGCTTGTCAGATCTGTTATTTGTGATCGCCCGGGTCCTGGCACGCGCGGAATCGGGCCAGGAAGTGCTCTGGGACCGCGAACGCTGAAGTAATCGGGGACGCCCACCTACTTGAGCGGAATGGGGTCTGTCCCCGGTAATTCTTCATTATTGCCTGCTGCCGTCATGCAGCGCTTTGTGCATCAGATAGGCACCGTCCGGGCACAGACCACTGAATTCTTCGGTCTCCCGAATAATATCGGGAGCATAGTCCCTGCTCATTATCTTATAGCCGAGGTTTTCGAAATAACGCTCGGCATCGATTGTCAAGAGCCACAGGTCCGTGACGCCAGCGCAACAGGCATTGGCTTCGAGCGCCGCAACGAGTCTTTTCCCGAGCCCCGATTTACGACCGCTGTCGCTGACGACAAGGGAACGCAAAAGGCCCACCTGATCGAGCTGCTGCAGGCCAATCGTACCCAGCGTCTCACTTTGTTCCGCACCAGACCGTTCGGCGATCAGAAAACTCCCAAGCCGGTCCGGGCCCAGATCGGAGACGGGCAGTCCGGCTTCGTCCAGTAATCGCCGTACATTTTGCCAGTCACTCTGTCTGACATCCCGAACAACAATCGTGTCTGATCTATCATTCATGTTGCTGCGCCTTATCCCGGTTTGCCCGCCCCTGCTGCAACGCGCTGCACAAGGCCTCTGCGGCGATCAGCAACCTTGGGGTCGGCCGGCCTATCTCATTCGCCGGCATGACATATCGATTGCCATAACGATTCGCGGCCAAGTCCGGCCAGCGATCCCATTCGCTGAGTGCATCGGCTCTGGCGTCGGAACTTACCAGCAGGATTTCTGGATTCCTGTCGAGAACGGCCTCGACCGCAACCAGCGGGGCCAGGCGAACGAGGTCCGAAAAAACGTTTTGACCACCACAATGCTCGATGAGTTCACTGACATAATGATCGCCGCCAATCGTGTAGAGAGGGCGCTGGTCAACCTGATAGAAGACACGAATGGGTTCGGCCGCAGAATACCGCTCGGCCAGCGACTGAAGCCCCCGCCTGAAGTCCGCCGCCGCCTGCGTTGCGAGGGCCGTATTGCCGGTCAATTCGCCGATGGTTTCGAGGGCCGATGCAATATCCGCGAGGCTTCGCGTTTGAATGACTTCGACACGGTAGCCTTGTTTCGAGAGTTCGCCGACCACATGCTGCGGCGTTCCGCTTTGCCAGGCGAGCAGCATATCCGGCTCGAGTAAGGCGAGCTGTTCCTGATCAATTAAGACAGCGTCTCCAACAAGTGGTAAAGCCAGTACTTCATCTGGATAGTCGCTGTAAGCGCTCACACCGACAAGAAAATCGCCGGCACCGGCTGCAAATACAAGCTCCGCAAGATGGGGTGCCAGCGCGACGATACGAAGGCCATCCCGCCGCTCGAAATTCTGAGTGCTTTCCCCACTCCAGCGGTCCGCCGCTGGCTCGCAAGCGACCAGCGAAATCAGAGCGGCTAAAAGAAAGGCAAGGGTCGCGTGTCCGGCCCTCACACAGACCAGCCATACAGAGTCATAGCAGCAATGACTGCGGCCCAGATAAACAGCAACCGGAAAACCAGACCGTTGGCGGCCGTCGCGCCGCGAACGCCACGATCACAGACGCTTTCATCGTCTTCCTCCCGCAGCGCCAGCGCACCGATACCAACTCGGGCAAGCAATGCCTCACTGTGCTCGCGCTGAGTCTTCGCGGTGTCGCCTTCGGGTGTGCGCCAGGCAGACAGCGCACCTTCAAAGCTGCCAGCCATGGCATAGCCAATGGCTGTCAGATGCGCCGGAATCCACGCGAGCCACCCGTGAAGCTGTCCCGCGGCCTCGAGGAACGTCTCTGCGGTTCCATCGCCGGCCTCGTCACGCGAGGCATTAAACACAGCCCGGCGCCGAATCAGGTCAGTAACGCGATAAGACCAGGCCCCGAAAGGCCCCAGCAGCACAAACCAGAAAATGACTGCGAACAGGCGATTGTTGGCCTGGATACAGACAGCTGCTTCGACTTCGCGAATACGCTCCAGCGGATCTGCCGGAAGTTCCCTTTCAGCCAGCGCTTTGGCGGTCTTGCGAATCTCTTCTTCATCCTCAGCCTCCAGCGCTGCGCAATAGTCGTCGACGCCTTCGCCGATATCCTTCGGGCCCAGCGAGAAAAACAGAACAACGACGGCAAGAATCAGATAGGGAAATCCCAGTAAGGCATCACCCAGACCGAAAACGACGAGAAACACCGGCAGGACCATAATCACTGCGAGAATAATTACCGGTATGAGCGCCGGCCAGTTCGCAAACCGGTTGCCCTGACGAAAGCCCATGTCGATGATGCGATCGAGCCAGCGAGGTTCACGAAGATGAAACAGTTGAGTCGCAAGACGCTCCACCACGAGTCCGATCAGAAGTGCAATTAATTTCATATTGCCTCGGTGTTTTTGCAGAGCCCATCATACAATCGCAGCCAGTCGAAAGCAGGACCAGGGTCTGATTTTCGATCCGGAGAGACGTCACAGTGCCCGACGATACGTCGCGCACAAAGAGAAGTGTACTTTGTTTGCAGCGCGCTGATGACGCGAATCAGTGTGTCGTACTGGGGATCCGCATACGGCGTTTCATCCTCTCCTTCAAGCTCGATCCCGATAGAGAAATCGTTGCATTCCTGACGATCGCGGTAACAGGATGTCCCGGCATGCCAGGCACGGCGACCGAACGGCACGAACTGTATCAGACCGCCACCGCGTCGAATAAACAGATGTGACGAGACCGTCAGGTCCCTGATTTCTGCAAAGTACGGGTGCGCATCCCAATTCAGGCGATTTGTGAAAAGTTGCTCGACATACGGCCCGCCAAATTCGCCCGGCGGCAGGCTGATGCTGTGAATTATGATCAGATCGGGCTCACAACCGTCAGGCCGGTCGTCCTGATTCGGCGAAGGACACTGCTCGGCCGGGCGGATCAGGCCTTTGCGAGGACTAACGGTATAGACACACATCTGAATCCAATAGGGCTAATTTCAATGCTGGTGGCCCAAGCTCAGGTCTGGACGGACTCCTCCGCCAGCATCGACTCGAGATTTTCCAGGTGGGGAACGAGCGGGTACTCGTTAATCATTTTGACGCGGCACAGGACCGGCGCGCCCTCAGGCCAGCCTTCCGTCGAATCGAGTTTCAGAACTTCCTTGTTGATGCGGACGAGTTGCGGAAAGCCCTGTGTCAAAAGGCCGAAATGGCCCGCCTTTATCTGACTGGTACTTGCATAAAACACGACGATCCGGGTCCGGCCGGTGACGGCCGGTATGTCTTTGCCGATCGTGCCTTCGAAAGACACGACAGGCAGGTCACGGCCGTTCCAGTTAATGATGCCCAGCATCCAGTTCCGGCTGCCGGGTTCCTGAATGGGCTTGCTATACCTGACGACCTCCGCAACGCAGGCACGTGGAACGATCAGGCGATCCTCCGCGAGCGGCACCAGCAGGCTGTATAGTTCCTCGGCTGCGGCATTCACGACAACTTGATTCCTCGTTCTTCCAGCAATCGCTGAATGGCCTCAAGAAGCTCCATGTCCTGATACGGCTTGCCAAGATAATCATTTACACCCAGTTCGATGGCGCGCGCGCGATGCTTATCGCCGACTCGCGAGGTAATCATGATAATCGGCACATCCGAGAACCGCTCATCGTTGCGGACGTGCGAGGCAAATTCATAGCCGTCCATGCGCGGCATTTCAATATCCAGCAGGATGATGTCCGGCTTGTGGTCCTGTAACTGGCTCACCGCATCGAGACCGTCTTTGGCCGTCACGACGCGCACACCGTTTCTCTCCAGGAAACGCTCCATCACGCGCCGCACAGTAATCGAGTCATCCACGATCATGGCGAGTGGCCGATCGTCTCTCGGGGTCGGCGCTGCAGTTTTGAGTTCCACAACAGGCGCGCCCGTGCGAACCAGGGCGTTGATGTCCAGGATAAGCACGATTCGTCCGTCGCCGAGAATCGTCGCACCCGAGATGCCACGAACACTCGAAAGCTGGGGGCCCACCGACTTGACTACAATCTCACGGCTCGCAAGCATTTCGTCGGTAAGCAGTGCCGCTGAGTGTTCCCCGGCGCGAACGAGAATGACCGGCACAAACGAGTCATCATCGGGCAGCTTTGCAGACTGACCGCCGAGATACATACCGAGATGTCGGAAGCGGAAGGTCTCCTCGCCATACTCGTAGCATGGTTCACTTTGGCTCAACATGGTCTCGAGATCTGCTCGTGCGATCCGGGCCACGCCCTCGACGGTCGGCAGCGGCAGTGCATAAATTTCATCGCCCGTTCGAACGATCAGGGCCTGCGTGATCGCCAACGTGAACGGCAAGCGGACCGTGAAATTCGTGCCCTGTCCGGTGACAGAGGATATTCTCAAAGATCCGCCGAGTTTCTTGACTTCGTTCGCCACGACATCCATGCCGACGCCGCGCCCGGCCGACTGAGTGACCGTTTCCGCTGTGCTGAAGCCTGGCGTCAGGATCAGCTCCATGATTTCCTGATCCGACACTTTGCTGTCGGGCTTGAGCATGTTCTTCTCATAGGCTTTGCGTCGTATCGCATCGACGTCCAGGCCGGCACCGTCGTCAGCAACGTCGATTACCATCTCCGCGCCTTCGCGGTGCAGGCGAATCGTGAT
>JAPUKV010000223.1 GCA_027295475.1 Pseudomonadota bacterium | reverse complement strand
TCTCCGGGCCGCTCCTCGACCGTATCGATTTGCATGTGGAGGTCGCCCGGCCCGCGACGGAGTTGCTGCGCACAGGAGACAAGAACGGTGAAAGCAGCGAATCGGTGCGTGCGCGCGTCGAAAACGCGTGGGCGTTGCAGTGGTGCCGGGGAGGGACAAACAACGCGCGTCTGAAGGGAACGGATCTGGATGCCGTATGCGGGGTTTGTGATGAGGGTTGGGCATTGCTGGAACGCGCTGCCGAGCAATTTAATCTGTCAGCGCGTGCTCATCAGCGAGTGTTACGCGTTTCAAGAACTATTGCGGACCTGGCCGGAGACGAAAAATTAGCGCCGTCGCATATTGCGGAGGCGCTGTCTCTTCGCTGCCTGGACCGGCCGATGTGACATTAAGCAACCTACCGGGCTTCCCCGATCATGTAGTCTACGGCCGCTTCGATTTCTGCGTCGGAGAGGTCGATGCGACCACCCTTCGGTGGCATATAGCCAGTCGAACCCGAGTAGCCCCCGAGTGCGTGCTGTTTCAGCACTTCACCGCCCTGAGCGATGCGATCCGCCCAAAGTGCTTTGTCGCCGTGTATCGGGGCTCCGCCGATACCCGCTCCATGACAAGCGAGGCATGCTGTGTTGTAAACCTGCGGACCTGACATCGCGGTTGCCACTGGCTCGGGTTCCTCAGCGGTTTCGATAGTTACCGCCGATGCTTCGTGCTCCTCACCGGGAAGGTAAACCTGGCCGACCGGGCGGATGCGCGCTGCAATAGCGGCCTGGTACTCCGCGCTGTCTTGATCGCTAACGCCCGCCGTCAAATCCGATATTTTCATTGCCAGCACGACGATCGCCAGCGCGGCCGCGGAAAGCACGCCAATGACGAGGGGGTGATTACCAAGGAATTTCTGGATCCTGCTCAAGTGCTGCTCCGGAGTGAGTTAGTACTGAAAGCCAGATCGCTTGCCCGGCGATGGCGGGCGATTATATAACATCTGCCGACCGTTCAGGGCGGCACCTAGCTGTACCGGCGTGATGATCCGGCCGATCAAGCGGTACCCGTGCCACAAAATAATCCAGAAACCGATCATCATTGAAAACCCGCTAACGGTGAACGCGAACAGGAATGGGCGAATGCCCGTCATCATTTCCTGAAACGACGTGCCGTCATAGACGCCCTTGCCGATTCCGGCCAGGATCAACGCCGAGAAAAACACGGCTAACGAGATATTCACGGTCCAGAAACCGATGCGCAGCTGGCGCGAACAATTCGCGTGTACTTCGTTTGGTACTTCCTCACGAATGACGTAGAAAATTGACGCGAGAAGAATCATTGTATTGATGCCGATCGTGCTGCCCATCGCATGTGCCACAGTGATGTGCGTGCCATGCGTGAACAGGTTGAAGGCCGGCACCGAAATGACGAGTGCCAGCCCGAGGTTAATGAATACCCAGATGTCGGCCGCGACCAGGAATCGATAAGCGTTGCAGTGGGCATTCTTTTGCCATGTCTCAAGCGATGCGCGCCAGTCCCAGATGATCTTTCCGAAGATAAACAGCTCGGTCATGCTGACGAAATAGGCGAACGTGCGAATCCATGTCTCGGACGGAACGAGGTACGTGTGATGTGCCCAACCGAACATGAGATTAAAGAGGCCGAGGAAGTACAGCCCGAATGCGAGATTGGAGCGTGCGTACTTGTCACAACCGCTGATACGAGTCGCAAGGTACAGTGCTGTGCCGTAAACCAACATATTCCACGAGCCGGTTAGCGCCCCGTAGGATTTCCACTGCACCATGATTTCCCGGACCATGTTGTCGCGAAAATAGGGAATGAGCCAGAGGTGCGCTTCGGTGTATGTAATGAAGAAGAACACGATCCCCGTGCCCCACATCCAGTAGTAGACGGGCCACGGTTCCTTGTCCTGGCGCGCTGTTTTGAAAAAGTTCACGCCAAACATTATCCAGGTCAGGAAAATCGGGATACTTAAGACAGGCGGAAATTCGAAATACTCACGCCCGCCGAACTTTCCTGACAAGTAGCAGGCAATGATGGCAAGTCCGGTCACGAGGAATATCCAGAAGTGCCAACCGACAGCTCGCACGGAAAATAATGGCAGCTTGCATTGCCGCGGCAGGTAGAAATAGATTCCGCCGATTGCGACCAGAAAGATCCACGCGACAACCATCGACACGTGAAGTGGCCGGGTCTTGGTAAACAACAGCTCCTGCAGAAACTCCGGAAACAGGAACTGGAATCCGCCGATGACGCCGAATAGCATGCCAGTGGCAAGCGCCACGATGCCCAGTTGCATGAAACGCAGGCCGCCGAAGGCGGGGTTATCGGACGTCATCGCGGGTCATCCGCTTGAGCGACGGAGCCGTTCCAGCGTACGTCGTAATTCTTTGGAGGGTAGGTGCCTGTCTGGTCAACAAATGCGAGGAAGGTGATCAATGCATCAACCTCTTCGATGTTCAATTCGAAGTTCGGCATTCTTTCGGTGCCGGCGGTGATAAACGCACGGGAGTAGGCCTCGCCGCGATTGGAAATGACATTCGTAAGATCCGGGCCCATGTATCCGCCAAGACCGTAAAACTGGTGGCAGGCCATGCAGTTATTGTCCTGAAACAGCTGTTGTCCCTGGCGCGCTTCGTCGCCCATGGGCTGGACGTGCTCTGCCGCGGTACCACTCGTATAGATATGGAATGTGTAGACGATGAACGCGGCACTGAGTGTGCCGAAAATGAGTCGATTGTTGATGTTGGCGGCCCCGAGGAATTGCCTGCCCCATCACTGGAGCGGAAGGACCAGTGTAGCGAATTGGCGCCGAAACGATGTCTCAAAAATTCGTCAAAAGTCAAAATAAATAGAAATCTATTCGTAAAAAGTAGATAATAATAGAATAAAATACCAAGTAACTGTCATTTATTCGATTGGAGTGTCAAACGTGGATCGCAAGGACAGGGCCATACTGGCCGCCATACAGGATGATGCAACCGTGACCGTAGCGGAGCTTGCCGAGCGTGTAAATTTGTCGAAGTCGGCCTGTTGGCGGCGCATTCAGATACTGGAAGATGAGGGCGTCATCGGCGCACGCGTAACATTGCTGGACCAGGAAAAACTCGGATTGCACCTGACCGTTTACTCTGCCATCCGCACTCACGAACACACTGCCGAGTGGTTTGAGGGCTTTTACAAGATGGTGTCGTCATTGCCCAACGTGATGGAGGTGCATCGGCTGAGCGGTGATATCGATTACCTGATGCGCTCCGTTGTGCCTGACGTGCAAAGCTACGACGAGATGTACAAGGAAATGATCGCAAGCGTTGATCTTTACGACGTCAGCTCGAGCTTTAGCATGGAAAAAATCAAGTACACGACCGCATTGCCACTCGATCACTTGTGAATCAAGCTGACCGAAGGAAAGGGCGCGAGCGACTAGACGCCTTGTTGCGCATCATGTTTCAGTCGCATGACACGGCCGCGGCTCACATGGAGCAAGCCGCTAATCTTGCTTACCAGCGCATCCTCATATTTGTCGAGTCGGCCGTCGGCATAGGCGATTTGCCAGAGTAGAGAGACGATTCGCGCTTTTTCATCTTCATCGAGGTGCTTGTGCAGAATCTGCGTGAATTCATACGCGGAGATCAGGTCATCGGCTTTGCTGCTCGCCTCGACGACCAGCTCTGCAGCTTGTTCGGCGGATAGTTCGAAATGAGATTCGATGAGCTGCAACAAGCGATCGAATTCACTCTCGTCAAACACATGATCTGCACGTGCGACGTCGATCATCAGCACAGCTGTCGCGAGGCGCAACGCGACCTCGCGATCCGCAGTGCCCGTGTTCGGCGCGTCCGCTGCTGAAATCGATTCAACCACTTGAACGAATAGTCGTTTTATCATCTTATATCCAACAAACTGTGCAAAGGATGAGAAGGCTATGATCGAGGGCGCGCATGAAAGTTTCAAGCGGCAAACCGATCGATGAATATCGAACGATTGCTCCACGTCGTCACAAAGGCGAGAATAGCCAACCAACAATGCGCCCGTAGCTCAGCTGGATAGAGTACTGCCCTCCGAAGGCAGGGGTCACAGGTTCGAATCCTGTCGGGCGCGCCAT
>JAPUKV010000222.1 GCA_027295475.1 Pseudomonadota bacterium | reverse complement strand
TAATGCGGATATTCTGGTCGCGGCGGTCGGCCGGCCGAACATGGTTAAGGGTGAGTGGATCAAGCCGGGGGCCATTGTTATTGATGTCGGCATCAATCGAATTCAGGTCAGCGAAGGCGGCGAGACAAAAACAAAGCTGACAGGTGATGTCGATTTCAAAGAAGTCAGCAAAGTAGCCGGGGCCATTACACCAGTCCCGGGCGGCGTAGGTCCACTGACCATTGCCATGCTGATGGCAAACACCCTGGCATCCGCAAGGCGCGCCGCAAACATCAGCGAATAGCCCGAACGTTTCAACCGATTTGGCTGCCCTCAGCCGTCTAATGGGCAGGAGATGAATTTGCGGCTCATATCGGGCGTGTGGTGGCATTGTGAAAATCGGTCATATCAATCTTGCAAAGGAATACGGCGGCAGTGGGCATCAATTATTGATGTTGGCAAAAGCGCTGTCGAATCACAGGATCGAGCAGCACGCAGTCGTCAGCAATCCCATTCTCGCTCGGCGTCTCCTCGAACACGTCGATATTTCAATTTCGCCGTTGGTTAATTCGCCGGTCACTGCTTATGGGTTGATGCCGAACGTCGACCTTGCTCACCTACATGACAGCAAGAGTATGCCATCCGGATTATTGCTGACAATGACGCGATCGATCCCATATATCGTCACACACAGGTCATTGGAGCCGCCGCCTGCACACGCGCTGGCAAGATCCATGTATCGACGCGCCGAAGGGATAGCCTGTGTTTCTGAAGCCGTCTCGAAAGTCATGCTTGCTTATTCTCCGAGTACGCCAATTGACAACATCTATGATGCCTGCTGTACGAATAGGACCGGTATACCATCCACGAGAGTGCAGCCCGGGCGGCGCGATGATGAGTTTGTGGTTGGTTATGTCGGGGAGCTAAGCGACTCGACAAAAGGTCAGGCAATCATTCTCGATATTGCCGAGCAATTTGTCGACCGCCATCCCCGCTTTCGATTTGTTCTGATCGGCAACGGCAAGGATGAAGTCGAACTAAAGGAACGTGCTTCGCATCTGCCTAACGTATCGCTCACAGGATGGCTCGCGGACCTGCAGATCTGTTACGAAACGATGGACGTATTTCTTTTTCCATCCCGAAGAGGGACCCTGGGTTCTGCCATGCTAGAGGCAATGTCTTATCACTTACCGATCGTAGCAAGTAATGTCGGTGTCATACCGGAAATCGTTCGACATGGCCGAGAAGGTATTTTGTGCGATACAGACGACAAACGGGGTTTTCAGGACGCGTTGCTCGCAATTTGCAGCGACGAAAATCTAAGAAAAAGACTGGGCAATGCGGCCTGCACCCGCGCCAGGCAGTTCAGCCCCGAGCGAATGGCTGCAGAATACACGCGAGTATATCGGCGGACACTCGACAGCAAACGGGTGCCCGCCCTGTTGATATGAGTTAGTGAATCGTGCAGCCGCTTACTGGAATTCCCAGAGGAACCCGATCGCGGGTAATCGAGGCAGCCAGTAGTCGTCGCTGAGTTCGAGCACATCGTCGGTGTCGTCAGCGAGATCGTAGTCGCGGCAACAGAGATTCTTGCGATCAAACAAATTGGCAACCTCGAAGAACGCAGTAATTGTCCCTTTACCCACGCTGAACCGGCGGCTGATACGCGCATCGACGCTGGCAAACGTACCGTGTCTTTCAGCATTTCGCGGTCCCGGAATTGCGATCGGGTCAGCAGCGGGATCAGGTGCATCAACGAGCGTCATGCCGGTCGTCGGCCAGCCACTATGAACATTCGCTGCCAATGAAAAATCCCAGGCCGCGTTATTCCAGTTTATTCCTGCCAGAAGTGCATGCGTCTGGTCCCAGCTTCTGGGCACCTTGATACCATCCACCGTGTCAGTGACTTCTGAAAGCGTATAGCTCGCCCACCACGTGAGTGACCCGTTGGTGCGATCAATTGAAAACTCCAGTCCCCTGGCCCGCGCTTTGCTTGGAGCAATTCTTACACGGTCCGGCTGCAACTCTGGAATCAGGGCTAAAGGATCAAACAGATTCTCGAAGCGTGGCCGCAAACGGCTCATGTCCTTCTGAAATAGTTCGAGTCTAACCGAGACTTTATTGTTGAAGCTGTGCCGAATACCGGCGATTAGATGGTCGGCTCTCTGGGCGGGAAAGAAACTGGTCACACCATCCTCGATCTGCAGCTCATGAATTCCCTGAGACTGGTGATAGCGCCCCCAGCTGAATCTGAGTTCCGTCTGCGGACTGATCGCATGTAACACACTGAGCCGTGGGCTCAATTGAGAGTCCGAGACAAGGCCCGTATAGGTCTGATCATCCCACCTCAAGCCAAGTTCAACGATGGTATTGCGTGCCACTTTCCATCGATCCGATAAGTAAACCGCAAAGCTGTTACCGATGGGTGCAGCACTCAAGTCACGTGAGATCGTGTCATCTACATCCTGGTACAAGGCAGAAAGCCCGAAAAACTCGGCCTGGCCCGTGTAATCGTAACGAGCTTCGCTGTTTTCAGCCTGAAAGCCCCATTGAACCAGGTGGATATCGGACTGGTTCCAGAACCAGTCCTGGCGGAAGCCATATTGATCGACGCTTCGGCGATCGTCGACATCCGAGACGATTTCCTCCGCATCGTTGGTTTCACCAAGCTGGTGATTGGAGAACGAATTGAACGAAACAACGCTGATACTTCGCAATACCGGCGACCACTGATTTTCCAGCGTCACCCAAAATTGCGCATTTTGTGTCTCACTGGTCGCCTGTTCGAGTTCGCTCGGCTCGTTCTCGAGTATGACGGTCACGCTATCATCTGCATACAGTCCGTTCAGGGACAATCTCACATCCGGCGTCAGATCAAACGCAAGCTGACTGAACACATCGTAATAGTTCGGCTGGCCGAGTTTCGGATTCAGAACGAGGTCCAGGTTGCTGCGTCTGGCAGACACGAGCCACTGTGCAGCCCCGCCAGGAAATGTGCCTGCCGACAATATAGATGTATTGAAAACGCTAACGCCCAGCTCTGTATGTCTTGGCTGTATGGTGTCGAGAGAATTCATGAGCACGAAGCCACTCAGACGATCGCCGTAGCGTGCAGGGAATCCGCCAGTGAATACTTCGACGCCATCGATCGCGCGAGCATCGATCGTACTGAAAATGTTGTTGTAATCGCGAATATGAAACGGGTCGAAAAGCCGTTGACCGTTCAGGATGATGCCGGTCTCGGATTCTTCGCCACCACGGAAGTGAGCACGCGCCGAAACACCACCGGCTGCAGTACCTGGCAAACGCTGTGCGACGCGGATGGGATCTTCGCCGATGTCGGGCATGTTCTGGATCGTGCGCTGGTCAAGATAAAACGCGGACGTGTTGATGTCGCGGGAAATCTCGTAGCGACTGGCAGACACCGTAATCGCTTCGATTTCGGGCCTTTCCGGTTCGAGCAAAAAGGTCACCTCCGTTGTTTTACCCGGTTCGACGTAGACCCGCCGAACCGCCGGGTCAAAGCCGCTGGCCACGACCTCGATACGATATATGCCTGGCTCGAGTTCTGAGTATTGCTGGATTCCGGGCACCAAAATGCTGGCCGACGCCAACGCCGGCGTCGCCCTGACGGTCAGTTGCTCAAGCGGCGCATAGTCCCGTTTGTCCCTGACGATCAGCAGCACCTCCCCTTGCTGCTGCCCGCCCTGATCGCCTCGGACGATCAGCCACAAGCCCTCTTCCGAGCGAATCGTCAGGTTGTGCGGCCCGAGAATCTGTTTGACGATCTGGAGCTCGTCGGTTGATGTTGGCTCGATGGTGACAGGCAATGTGTCGCTAACAAGACTGGTGCTGTAAGCAAACCCGAATCCCATTGCGCGAAACTCGTCAATTACCGACGTGACTGTCCGGCCTTTGTAACGCGCAGCGTTGTTGTCTGCTGCCACGGCGGACAACGAAAACATCAACAGAACAATGATGAAGAGCGACTGCCTCATCTTAAGGTCTGGGATGTGCGCACCGGTGATCATGACTTGCGCGTCAGGTCCCGCCGGATCGATTGTTCGGATCGCCGCTACCGACCACGATCTCGCCATCCTTGATATCCCAATTGAGACCAGTGAGCTGCATGTAAAAAGGCAGTGCGAGGCTTGGTTCTTTGTCGACTACACCACGAAGTTCTTTTTCTTTGACGATATCCTCGACGGTGCTGGATGTGAATCGCAGTGGTTGGCCCGTTTCGCGGCTGACCCAGGTGAGGAATTCAATGATCGGCCGATTATCCAGTGTGAATGACGGTGAGGTCTTCTCGATCCACTTCCAGTCACCGCCGCTAACATCGACGTCGTGGACGGTCGTCTGGCCATCACGTGTCACGGTCAGCTTTTGACCCACCGTCACCGTCTCATCGACACGCGATCCTTCGACCGACACACGTCCTTCGCGCACCATAACGTTCAGTTCATCCCCGTCTGTCTGGGTGATGAACTGGGTCCCGAAATGCCGCACCGTGCCGGCGTCGGTTCGAATCGTCAGTTTGGCTTTATCAGGATCTGTCCGAACGGTTGGTATACCGCTCGGCATCGAATCGAAATAAATACGCCCGGACTGCAAATAGATCTCCGAACCCGATTCGAATTCAACGCGCGTGTTCTGATCAAGCCTCAGCGAGCCACCATCATTCCATGCGAGGGTCAGACCGGCCTCCTCTCCTGTTTCGACTGCCTGCCCATTATTCAGCATTGTTATGATGCCGAATTGCTTTTCTATGCTCGCCAGCTGCTGTAATTGCTTGCCATCGAACGGTCCGCGCAGCGCATTCAGGCTCACAAAGATAGCCAATAAAACGGATGCCGCGAGCGCGAACTGTGTTACGCGGCGAGTTCGTATTCTTCGTTTCGTTACCTGATCCCATTCAGCGCGTACAGCCTGACGAATCGACTCTTCGTCCTGTTGTGGTGGTAACGGCCTCGGCTGTGCTTTGCTGAGCAACTCCTCGAGTGCCCGCTCCGACCGAAGGTCCTGTTTCTGATTCATCTCATTCATGGCTGCGTTAGTCCTGCACTGTTCGGCTCCGATCGTAAAGGACCGGTCAGTGACGAGTACACGTCACCGAATGCCCGCTTTGCCCGCGCAAGCAAAGACTGAGTCGCTTCGTGCCCAAGTTCCAGTTTTTCGGCTATCTCTTTAACCGAATAACCTTCTATGTATTTCCACTCCAACACGTCGCCGTATTTCGCCGGCAGCCGATCCAGCGCAACCTGTATCAGCCGAAGGCCCTCCATACGCTCCGCGTGTCGTTCCGGACTGTCCTCCTGGGGTGCCCGATAGGAATCGACGGCGGCCATTACTTCGGGAATGTCCTCTGTAAGCACGATATGGTCGCGGTACCGGCGCTGATTCGCCAACCAGTCGCTCGTCTCATTGCGGCAGATCGCACAGAGCCAGGTAAACAGAGCGGCTTCACCCCGGTAGGTATGCAGCTTCTGGATGGCTTTGCTTAACGTAATCTGCACGACCTCGCGTGTGCCATCCGGATCATCGGACAGGCGCGTTAACGCGAATCGGTACAGCCTCGCAAAGTTATCGTTAAAAAACGTGTCAAATGCCTGCTCATCGTGAGCAAGTAGTTGTTTTACAAGGCGTTTATCATCCAGATATATCGCCACCGGCCAAAACTCCCTCAACCTCAAGTATTGGACCCCCGGACGGGCGAATATCGGTCGCAAACCACAGAATTTCAGGTGGATTCGTAGGCAGGCGCACGAGCACCAGTGTACCCCTATACGAGCCCGCCGGAAGTGATGCATAGCGACCGGGGTTGCCGCGGAGGCTAAAATGGATGACGGGCGAATCCAACGATGATCACAAAAGGCGAAAATTTTCGGACGATCTGGCTCAAACCTGACGATCCCTCAATTGTTCAGATCATTGACCAGACGAAGCTGCCTCATGAGTACGTCGTACGAGACTTGAGCAACTACTGGGAGGGTGCAGTAGCCTGCACATTCAGATATCGATAGTGGTTACCGTGTCTGTCGCGACGGCGGGCGCCAACGAACCGGGAAGAGCTTGTCATCAAGGTCGCCGCCAATGCCACGAGCGATGACCCGTCCGCATTCGGCGATGATATCTACTTTATTGAAAAAAGACTGCAGGGAGGCGATCGACCAGACCCTATTCGACTTCCTCAATAGCGACCGGCTTTAGCAAAAAGCGGAATGTTCGGCAGGTTCTCGTAACTGTGGCCTCTTGGTTCGACCGCAAAGGCTCGTAGCTCGATTTCTTTATGGCCTTAAGCGCTGATTTGGCAAACATTTTGTGGGAGCTTCGCTGGACGGCAGGCCTGCGAATTCGGCCATGTGCATCGATCGTGTAACAGACGGTTGCTTCACCCTCGATCCGATCACGTCTTGCTATTTCGGGATATTGCGGTACCGCAGTAACCGACGGCATCCGATCGGATGACGAGTCTTCCATATGGGTTATGCGCGTGACTCGCGAGCTATTGTCCGCAAGAACAATGGCGGATGACGCCACCGCCAGGCAGACTACAGCCGTTACGGCTGTCTGTCGTGTGATGGTCACCAGACACACCTAGCGCTCTTCTTTTACAGAAACATCCGCGTTCTTGCGTTTGCGATCATCAATAATGATGTTCGGCGATACCGGATGTGTTGCGTCGAGGAACATGCCCTTGACCACCTTCAGAGTACGGGCGTTGGGATTGATCTCCTGGCCCATTGCAAGGTCCTTTTCTGCC
>JAPUKV010000221.1 GCA_027295475.1 Pseudomonadota bacterium | reverse complement strand
TTGCTCGAACAAATACTTGCGAGCCATTCCGCGGTGGAAGCCACCTCGGAATTGCCGTTCATCGGCCAGATTGCCCGGGATCTTTCCGAAAAGCGCAAGAAGTCCGATGAGAGCAAATACCCCGGCATACTCATTGAGCTGTCCGACGAGCGGCGCGAGGAACTCGGGCAACAATACCTCGATCGGGCGGCTATCTATCGCAGCGGGGCCGCGCGCTTCATCGACAAACTGCCGAATAATTTCATGCATGTGGCCCTGATCAAGCGAATCCTGCCGAACGCAACCATCATCGATGCCCGGCGCGAACCGATGGCAGCGTGTTTCGCCAACTTCAAGCAATTGTTTGCCCAGGGACAGGAGTTCACCTATAGCCTCGAGGACATTGGTCATTACTATGCCGATTACCTGCGAGTTATGGCGCACTGGCACTCGATACTTCGCGGCGGCATTCTGACGGTACATTACGAGGACGTGGTCAGCGACCTTGAAACACAGGTCGAATCCCTGCTCGCGCACTGCGACCTGGAATTCGAAGAGTCCTGTCTTCGGTTTCATGAACACGACCGTGCCGTGCGCACGGCAAGCTCGGAGCAGGTGCGCCAGCCCATCTACCGTGATGCGCTGACACAGTGGATGCATTACCAGGACTATATTGAGCCGCTGAGGCAAGTCCTGGAAGAACGAGGCGTCCTTTAGGTTAGGCGCCGATCACGGTCTGGGCGTGTTTAGTGACGAGCCAGCCTATACGGATGAGGCCGTTTCTACGACAGTCGAATTTCTGGCCGCGCGACTGTAGGAACGGTTTTTTGTACATGGATGTACTTATATCGCGACAAAATCGCCGGGAGCGATTTTGGCTAACGCCATAGGCGTTAGCCCGAAGGGCTGAGGGCAGGATGCCCGAATCAACCGCAGGATGCGCGAGAGCGATGCAGCCGCGATTCGACCTTACATGCCCGAATAATTAGGGCCACCGCCGCCTTCGGGTACGACCCAGACGATATTCTGTCTGGGATCCTTGATATCGCAGGTCTTGCAGTGCACACAGTTCTGCGCGTTGATCTGAAATCTGGGCTTTCCGTTGTCAGTCACGATCTCGAAAACGCCGGCTGGGCAGTACCGTTGCGCTGGTTCGTCGAATTCCGGCAAGTTGTAGTCGACCGGAATTGACACGTCCTTGAGTTTCAGGTGTGAGGGCTGATCGTCTTCGTGATTCGTACCGGACAAAAACACCGACGATAGCCGATCGAAACTGATTACACCGTCGGGCTTCGGATAGTCGATCCTTTTCGCGTCGCTCGCCTTGCTGAGCGAATCGTGATCGGCGTGCGGATCACGTAACGTAAAGGGCAATTTTCCACGGAAAATGTTCTGATCGATAAAAGTAAAAGCGGCGCCAAAGAAATTACCAAACTTGTGCAGTGACGGCCCAAAATTTCGGCCCCGGTACATTTCGTCCTGCACCCACGAATTACGGACGCGTGTTTCGTAATCCTCCAGCACACCATAACCCTCGTCTCCGCCGGCAAGCGCCTCGAAAACGCTTTCGGCCGCCAGCATGCCGGTTTTTATCGCCGTGTGCGCACCCTTGATTTTCACCGTGTTCAGAAATCCGGCGTCGCAACCGACTAGCATGCCGCCCGGAAATACGAGTTTAGGCAAAGATTGCAGACCACCTTTGTTGACGGCTCGGGCGCCGTATGCGATTCGCTCGCCGCCTTCAAGATATTGGCGAATTTTCGGGTGCTGTTTCCACCGTTGAAATTCTTCGAACGGCGCGAGGTGTGGATTGGTGTAATTTAACGCAATGATCAAACCGAGAAACACCTGATTGTTTTCGGCGTGGTAGAGAAACCCACCGCCTTCGGTGTCGTTTTTTAACGGCCAACCCATGGTGTGCACGACGAGACCCGCTACGTGTTTCGACGGCTCGATTTCCCAGATTTCCTTGAGGGCGATGCCGTAACGCTGGGGATCAGCATCTTTTCGCAGATCGAACTTGTCGATGAGTTCCTCACCGAGGTTGCCGCGGCAACCTTCAGCAAAAATTGTGTACTTCGCCGCTAACTCGTAGCCAGCCTGAAATGTCGATTTGTGCTGTCCGTCTTTGCCAACCCCCATATCGCTGGTCGCCACGCCACGCACCCTGCCCTGGCCATCGTAAAGTGTTGCCGATGCCGCAAAACCCGGGAAGACGTTGACGCCGAGCGCCTCCGCCTGCTCGCCCAGCCACTGACAAAGCCTGCCCAGACTGATGATGTAGTTGCCCTCGTTGTGCATCGGAGTCGGGACGAAAAGCCCGGGTATCTTGAGTGAGATCGAAGCGCCAAGGAAATAGTGAATATTGTCGCCGGAGACGGCGGTCGTAACCGGAGCACCCTGCTCCTGATAATCGGGGAACAGCTCCTCGAGACCCCTGGGTTCGAATACGTTGCCGGACAGGATATGAGCCCCGATCTCCGATCCTTTTTCGACCACGACAACCGACAATTCCTCGCCAGCCTCCTGCGAGAGTTGCATCAGCCGGCATGCAGCAGCCAGGCCGGCAGGCCCCCCACCGACGACGACGACATCGAATTCCATGGATTCACGCTCGACAGCGTCAGACATTCTTCATTACCTCCAACCGCCCGAAACATTCTTGCAAGGGACAGACCCCGGGACAGACCCCGAATTATTGTAGTCTAGCGCGAAATTCAGGAACACTATTAACGTGACCATACGCAGCGCATACCGGGAAAGTCTCAGACACGAAGGCCACGTCCGCGATCCGGCCCAGGAGCTTGTGGTCGATCGACTTGCCAGGCTACAGGTAGACCTGGTGAAGGCCATGGACCCGCTGCGGAGACTCCGGCGCGCGCTTCGTTTGCCCGCCAGAAAGGATTACTCGGGCATGCCGGGACTGTATCTGTGGGGAGACGTCGGTCGCGGCAAGACGTTTCTGATGGACCTGTTCTTCGAGACCTTGCCGCTTGAAAAGAAAACGCGCATCCATTTTCACCGCATGATGGGCGATGTACATGACAGGCTCCAGGCGATTGTCGACACTGAAGATCCTCTGGATCAGGTCGCAGCCGATATCTCGCGACAGACCAAGGTGCTTTGCTTCGACGAATTCTTCGTCAGTGATATCGCCGACGCGATGATACTTGGCCGCCTGCTCGACGGCTTATTCAGACGCGGAGTCACGCTTGTCGCAACGTCGAATTCACGGCCTTCAGACCTTTATCGAAATGGCCTGCAGCGCGAACGGTTTCTGCCCGTTATCGATTTGCTCGAGACTCACACGCAGGTCCTGCAACTCGACGGCGACACCGATTATCGCCTGCGTCTTTTGCAGCAGGCGGGAACTTATTTGACGCCCGCCAACGATGATGCCGATGCCAGACTCACGCATTATTTTCTGGAAATTGCGTCTGGCGATGTTGTCGACGGTCGTGTGCTGGACATTCTTGGCCGGGGTATTCGCACTGAACGCTGCGCCAAGGGCGTCGCGTGGTTCGATTTTGAAGACATCTGCGACGGCCCACGCAGCCAGCAGGACTACATTGAGATTGCGCGCTGGTATCCGACCGTCATCGTATCCAACATCCCGGTGCTGGCCGCCGATCAGGAAAACCAGGCCCGGCGTTTTGTCGCGCTGGTGGACGAATTTTACGACCGTAAAGTAAAACTGATGGTCTCGGCGGCTACCGCTATCGAGTCTTTGTATACCGGGCCAAAGCTTGCTTTCGAGTTCCAAAGGACGACGTCAAGGCTCATCGAGATGCAATCGACGGCTTATCTGCATGCACCCCATGTGTCTTAGGCGTCTGAGCCCGGAAATATCCGTTGCTGCGAGAGACAAGTGAGTATATTGCCAAAGTGACCAGGTATGCTTGTGGCCCAACAAGGCTATGTTGATGGATGGACCACTAGCCTCGGAACTGCGGAACTGACCGGGACGATGCGATGAAAAGCGAATTGATCCTCGAAAACTTTCTGCCATACCGGCTGTCCATTCTGTCAAACACTATAAGCAGCACGATCGCCACCGCCTGCAACAAGCAATTCGGCCTTTCTATTCCCGAATGGCATGTCATCGCCGTTCTGGGCCGGTTCCCAGGCTTGTCAGCCGTCGAAGTCGCAGAACGAGCATTGATGGATAAGGTTGCCGTCAGCCGGGCGGTTACGAAACTCATCGACACCGGCCGGGTCGATCGCCAGTTCGCAGACGCAGACCGCCGGCGTTCAATCCTTCGCCTGTCTGAAGAGGGCGAGCGGGTCCACGACGAAATAGCGCCACTGGCACTGAAATTCGAAGAGGACCTTCTGCATGCGCTAAGCCACGATGAGATTCAAACGCTGAGCGTCATAATGCAGCGCCTGTTGGCCCGCGCGCGCCTCATAAGCGCCCCACAGGAATAGACAATCCCCGCGGTGCAGCCGGTCGGCGCCGGCGGACCTCCATGCGGCCTGTGTGCTCCAGCCTTCCTGCGTGATTTCGGCACTTTTGCCTGGGAAATATGCGACGCCGATCATGGTACCGCCGACGGTGGCAACTGTAGGATCCGGCAAACTACAGCACGATGTCGTGGCAGTAATGGGTGGAATCGAGATACACAGGCGCATACCATTGTCCCTCGATTTCGAGCATCGCTGTATGACGGATGGCGACGCGGCTCAAATTCTTGCCGCAATGATTCAGGATCTGGAAAAACCGCAGTAACACGGCCCAGAGAAACGAGATATTATTGCAAACCGGATCGGTATAGAGCCCGATCGGAGCACCTGCAGTGACAAGACAAAAACTCCGTCGCATCAGCGACATTAAGGATCGTCTGATCGACGAAATCGTCGCGTCGAAACCCAAGTCGAATTCTCTCAAGAGCAGGAAGCAGATAGACAACTTCCTGCGGCAATACTTCGTCGACGTTCCTGTGGAAGACATGGAAGGCAAGTCGATCAAAAAAATGGCGCGCGCGGCAATATCTCACCTCGAGTTTGCTCGGGTCAGGAAAAAAGGCCAGCCGCTCTTGCGGATTTTCAACCCAACAGAAAAAAGAGACGGCTATACGTCACCCTATACGTTTATCGAAATGGTCAACGATGACATGCC
>JAPUKV010000220.1 GCA_027295475.1 Pseudomonadota bacterium | reverse complement strand
AGACAATCCACGGCGAACCCCGGGCACACGACGTCGATTTTATCGAGTTTCTCTACGCCCCAGGTTCTTATAATTTCATCCGTGTACGGCCGCAACCATTCTTCCCGGCCAACACGCGATTGAAAACTTATCTGCCAGCTGCCCTCATCGAGCTCTAATGATTCGGCAACAAGCCTTGCGGTTTTCTGGCACTGACAGTGGTAGGGGTCTCCTTTATCGAGTAATCGACGAGGCAACCCGTGAAACGAGAACAAAAGACGCTCGCCACGGCCATGCAGGTCCCAGAAGTCGCGAGTGCTGGCGGCTATCGCGGAGATATAGCCGGCCGAGTCGTGATAATGGTTGATGAAATGCAATTCCGGGACCCAGCGGCGGCGGCTTAGCTCGGTGGTCACCAAGTCAAAAACGGATGCCGTAGTCGTGCCGGAGAACTGCGGATAAAGGGGCAGCACGAGCAATCGCCGGACATACTGCCGGTACATACTCTCCAATGCGCTGGCTATCGATGGATTGCCATAACTCATCGCCAGCTTGACATGCGTGGCCCCGGACAGGCGGGTGGCAAGTTTTTCCTGAACCGATCCTGCGACGTCCATTGAATGCAAAAGAAGCGGTGAACCCTGGTCTGTCCATACTTTTCTGTAGGCGACCGCCGATTGTTCGGGTCGCACGCGGAGTATGTAGGCGTGGAGCACAAGCCACCAGATCCAGCGGGGCAATTCCACGACGCGGGGATCGGCCAGGAACTGCTTCAGGTAACGCCTCACGGCATTCGGCGTCGGTGCATCGGGTGTGCCGGTGTTGACGAGCAGGACACCCAGAGACTCGGGAAGCCCATGCTCATACTCGGGCGAAGATTCAAAAGGTGGCATATAAGGGATTGCCCATGGTCAGATCACACAAGTGCTTGAGTAACAATACTAAATCACCGGAACTGACGCTAGCCCGCATGTCGCACGTTGGCCACCGGCCGCATGCTATATTCACAGTACTTTGAGGCAGGCGATCGATGGCTGGCGAACCGGAAAAAGTTGAAGAAAACGATAGTCCCGATCGATGGACACTTATCCGGGATGTCGCCGTGTTCCAGGTCAAACTTCTGTTCGACGGCTTTCGTGACCTGCTGCTGCTGCCGATTTCATTGGTCGCCGGAATTCTTAGCCTGATTCGCGGGGGAGCAAGACCCGGCCCGGAATTTTATGACCTGTTGCGCGTTGGCTATCGCAGCGAACGCTGGATAAATCTTTTCGGTGCGGCCTCGCGCGTTCACGGTTCACCGACGGACGATGACAAATTCTCGATCGAGGATGTCGACAAAATGGTTTCACGTGTTGAGGCTTTCGTCATAGACGAGTATCGGAAAGGGGGCGTCACCGCACAGGCAAAGGATCGCCTGGACAGCGCATTGGATTTACTCCACAAAAAAACTCGGCGCCGGAACAGCGCAGACACATAACACCCAGTCCAACCTTGAAGACAACTGTCGGCAATCGGAGACAGTCGTCCGGCAAAAATATCTTCAGTATTATGTGAATATTCCCACCAACGCGGCGCAGTCAGTTGCTACGGTCTCGGGATAAGAATTAATTTCTAATAAACACAGGGTTGGAATTCACATGATTGCTCAAATGAATCGATTGCGGGCCTGGATCGGCGTCGCTCTGTTTGTTGTCCTCACGGCGTGTGGTAGTGGTGGCGGTGGAGAAATGCCAGCCGAGCAAACAGGAATAATTAATATTGCCATTACGGACGCAACTGTCGACGTGGTGACAAAGGTCAATGTGCAGTTTTCGGGCGTCACGCTAAAGCCACAATCGGGTGACACGATCGAAGTGTTTTTCGACCCACCGAAAGATTTCGATCTGTTGACGTTATCGGGCGGCATGACGGCCGAGTTGTTACCCGATACACGCGTACCCGCAGGGTCGTATAACTGGATACGGCTTGCAGTGAATGCAGAGTTCGACAACGTATTCGATTCCTACGCGATAGTGCCAGAAGGCCAGGTCGAACTAAGGGTACCGAGCGGAAGTCAATCCGGCCTGAAGCTGGTGAGCGGATTTACGGTGACGCAGAATCAATCAACAAACATCGTTATTGACTGGGATTTGAGAAAAGCACTAACTGATCCCGATGGCCAGCCTGGGCTGCACCTCAGGCCCGCTCTCCGCGTTACTAACATGGCTGCGTACGGCACTCTGACCGGGACGGTCGCGGCAGCGCTCGTCAATGACGGGAGCTGTACAAATGATCTCGCGATGGATACAGGCAATGCAGTTTACGTATATGCCGGCGTCGTCGACATGCCGGGCGATATTGGTGACCCGACAAACGATCCGTTGACGACTGCCACAGTGTCACAGAGTGAGACAGGGACTTATGTTTACGCGGTGAATTTTCTATCGGTGGGCGACTACACTGCGGCATTCACCTGCCAGGCAGATGACGACGATCCCGAGATTGACGATGACATAGAATTTCCGGTGTCACATACCTTTTCCATCGAGGATGGTATAACAACCGTCGTTGGTTTTTGACGCGTAGCTGACCAGACAAGGGCTAACGCGATTCGACGTCCTTTCCGGAAAGAAGATCCTCGATACTCGGTGGTGGGTGGTCCGGTCCCATGCGGCCATCTTTGAGTCTGCCGATATAGTCTTTGTATGCTCGCATTGCCTGATAGCCGAATATCCAGCAAATCGGCAGGTTTGCCCAAACCATCACGCCGAGCCCGATGCCCGTCATGTTGTCGAGGTCGGTGTCGGTCTGTATGTGTCCCAGTGTTGCGAGAAACGTCAGGCTGCAATAAACGACTTTGAAAGGCAGGATGCCCCTGTCGCCGGCAAGATAGATGGTCCCCTGCTCGCCGTAATAAGCCCAGGCGATGATGGTCGATATTCCGAATAACCAGGACGCAACGGTGATGAGCCATTTACCAAGTCCGGGTGTAACCGAATCGAGCGCTTTGGCCGTTAATGTTGCACCGACATAAGTCTTGTACAGTCCACCGGCGACGATTTCCGGTTTGACCGTGGCATCGAGAGCATCCCAAGTGATCACAAAGCCCGGAGCCTGCGCGGTCACGACACCATCGATGCGATGGTAGGGCTGGCCGGTTGCCACGTTCTCGCCTGCTTTGACAACAAGTGTAACGATCTCGCCGTCCGTCCATTCACCATCCGGCGCTGCGCTATCCTCGTATTGCCAACCCGACTCGGTCTGTACTGCGTCCGGCGCGCTCGCAAACATGACGTCCGGGCCGCGGTTCCAGATACCGGTAGCGAGGATAATCAGCGCCGTAAAAGTACAGACAACGATTGTGTCGATGAATGGTTCGAGCCCCGCGACCAATCCTTCCCGCGCAGGTTCGTCGGTTTTCGCCGCCGAGTGCGCGATTGGCGATGAACCTTGACCAGCTTCATTGGAGAAAACAGCGCGTTTCATGCCGAAGAGAAAAGCGGATGCGACCGTGCCACCGATAAATGCGCCGCTTGCTTCCGTTGGTGTAAAGGCGTTTGTGATGATCAGCGCAAAAATCCCCGGAATTTTTTCGACGTTCAGGAAAAGAACGTAGAAGCCGACCAGCAAATAAAGGGCGACCATGAACGGCACCAACGTGCCGGCGACCTTGCCGATTCTCGTGATGCCGCCGATGATGACCGCCGCGACAATCGAAGCCAGGACGATCCCGCAAACCCAGCCCGGAATACCAAAATATTCGTTGGTGACTTCGGCGATATTCCAGGCCTGGAACATATTTCCGCCGGTTGCCGATGACATCAGCAGACAGACGCAAAAAATGATCGCGATTGCTTTGCCCAGCCATTTTAGTTCCGGTTTCAATCGGGCGAGCGCCTTGTCAGCCACCCACATCGGGCCACCATGCGGGTTCCGCGGGTCGTCGGTGTTTCTGTAGAGCATCGACATCGTAACTTCGGTCAGCTTGATCGCCATGCCGAGGAAACCAACAACCCACATCCAGAAGATCGCACCCGGACCACCGAGCGTAATGGCGAGTGCCACGCCGCCAATATTTCCGAGCCCGACCGTACCCGAAAGGGCCGCCGAGAGCGCCTGGAAGTGATTAATCGCACCCGGGTCGTCAGGGTCGTCGTAGATGCCGCGAACAACGGCTGGTCCATGCGTCAAAGCCCTGTACTGTGAAACGCCGCTCCAGACCGTGAAAAGAATGCCTGTACCAACAATGATATAGAGCCAGGTCACGTTCCAGAGGACGGCGTTAATCGTCGCCAGTATTTCGCTGAATTCCCCCATAACGTTCCTGGCGTTTTGCTGCCGGTGTTTTGCTCTCTCTGCCTAAGACCGTGCTCTGTTCAGATGGTGCTCACCAATATTTCGTCGGACCATGTCGGCCAGGCCGCATTCGTTAGCGCGTTGCCGCTTGCATGATCGCGGTCACGCCCATGCCCCCGGCCGTACAGACCGACACCAGGCCGCGCCCTGATCCTTTTTCGTGCAGCAGCTTGGCCATCGTGGCAATTACCCGGGCACCTGTCGCAGCAAACGGATGTCCGATCGCGATGCTGCCACCCTTGACGTTGAGCTTGGCAAGCTCAATCGGACCCAGGGGCGTATTACGACCCAGCCTCGAGCGGCAGAACTCTTCCGACTGCCAGGCTTTCAGCGTGGCGATAGTCTGTGCGGCAAAAGCCTCATGAATCTCGTAAAAGTCGAATTCCTGCAACGGAAGGTTGGCTTTCCTTAACATATCCGAGACCGCAAATACCGGCGCCATCAGGAGTCCGTCGGCGCCGACAAAGTTAACGGCCGCAACATTGACAAATGTAATGTAGGCAACGACCGGCAGGTTCTTCTTTCTTGCCCAGGCTTCGGAGGCGAGCAACACGGCGGCGGCGCCATCGGTCAACGGCGTGCTGTTACCCGCTGTCATCGTTCCTCCTTCACCCTTGTCGAAAACCGGCTTCAAGGCGGCGAGTTTTTCATAGCTCGTATCCCGACGAATGTTATTGTCTTCTTCGGCACCGTTGTATGGAACGACAAGGCCGTCATAAAAACCGTCCTCGTATGCATTCGCCGCTTTCACGTGGCTGGCGAAGGCCAGCTGGTCCTGGTGCTCACGGGGCACTTCCCACTCCTTCGCCGTAATCTCCATACTCTCCCCCATCGACAGGCCCGTGCGCGGTTCTGTGACGCCGGGGAGTTCTGGTAAAAGATGCGGAGGTCGAAGCCGGAACCAGGGGAGAATCTTCCCCAGTACGGATCTGCTGCTGTGACTGTCCAGCAATATTCTGCGAAGCCCGTCCCGATAAACGATGGGCGAGTCGCTAATGGAATCTGCCCCACCGGCAATGCCCGCATCGATTTGCCCCAACGCGATTTTGTTTGCGATCTGTATGCAGGCCTCGATGCTCGTGCCGCAAGCACGCTGCAAATCGAAAGCCGGCGTCTTCAGTGAAAGTCCCGAACCGATGACCGATTCCCTGGCAAAATTCCAGTCCTTTGAGTGCTTTATCACCGCACCGAGCGCAACATCGCCGAGCGTCTGATCCCTTAAGTCGTACTGGTCGACCAGGGCACTCAATGTGGCAGTCATCATGTCCTGGTTAGAACAGCCTCGGTATACAGAATGGGCGCGACAGAAGGGAATCCTCAGGCCCCCGACTACCGCCACCCGAATGGATTGTCCATCGTGCAACATAACTGTCTCCGATATTCGAATGAGCGCGCTGCGATTGTGCGGCAACTTTACACTATTGCGCCCATTGAACAGAAGCGTCACGTGCTACAGTCGGATTTACCAACAACAAGATACGAATGACAACTTTTACACCGAGCAAAAACTGGCGTCAGGAAGCCAAGGCGCTCTTGCGCCTGGCCGGTCCGCTGGTCATCAACAACCTTGCGATCGCAGGCATGCAATTTGCGGATGCGGTGATGGCTGGACGCCTTGGCGCGGCAGCGCTCGCCGCTGTTGCAGTTGGAGGGAGCGTCTGGTTTCTTGGTTTTACGGTAATGCTCGGGCTGATGATGGCGATCTCACCGATTGCGGCCCGGCATTTTGGCGCGGGCAATCCGTCGCTCATAGGAGCATACACACGCCAGGGGCTTTGGCTGAGCGCAGTGCTCGGCGTTTCGATTCTGGTACTCGCCCAGTTGTTGGTCGAACCGGCACTTCGTTTCGTGGGCATCGCGAGTGAGTTTCGGGACCAGACCGTAGCGTACGTTCGTGCGATCATGTTTGGTGCGCCCGCGATCTGCGCATTCCTGGTGTTCCGGTTTACGACGGAGGGCATTGGCCACACCCGACCGATCATGTACACGTCGCTGCTCGCGCTGGCATGCAACGTGTTCCTGAACTATGTATTGATGTTCGGCCACTTTGGTGCGCCTGCGCTGGGCGTCGTCGGCTGCGGTTTGGCAAGCGCGATCACGATGTGGCTGATCATGATTGTGCTCGGAACGTATGTGTATCTTCATCCAAAGTATCGGCCGCTGCAGATATTCGCTCGTGCAGCTCCCATTCGCATTCCCATCCTCAAGGAGATTTTTTCCCTGGGCACACCAATAGCACTGATGATCACGGCTGAAGCAGGCTTGTTTTCGGCGGTGTCTATTTTGATGGGCACGCGTAGCGCCGAAATCACCGCGGCGCATCAAATTGCGATTAATTTCGCGGGAACGATGTTCATGATTCCATTGGCCCTTAGCTCCGCGGCAACTATCCGCATTGGTCATGCCCTGGGCGCTACCGATCCGGTGGCTGCCCGGTTCAGCGGTATAACCGGCATTTTGATGTGCGCCTTCTTCATGACATGCACCGCGCTGTTTCTGCTGGTTTTCAGGAACGCCGTCGTAAGTCTTTATACAAACGACCCGGCGGTGCAGGCGATCGCCATCAGCCTCTTGCTGATGGCTGCAATATTTCAAATCGGCGACGGTGTGCAGATCGGGGCGACAGGTGTGTTGCGCGGTTACAGGGACACACGGGTGCCGATGGCCATCAATATATTCTCGTACTGGTTCCTGGCCTTTCCACTCGCCTATCTGGCTGCCATCACATATCGCCTTCCGCCTCAATATGTCTGGGCAGGCTTCGTTCTTGGCTTGTCGGTCGCCGCAATATTGCTAACGGTCCGCTATCTGCGAGTGTCGCGGCAACATTTGGGATAATTGGGAAACAGGCCGCGTTTTGGTTTTCGCTGACATTGCGGGCGGCATGCATCGGGTGTGTCCTGCGAGTGAGTTTAAATTCCGAGCGAGGGGATATACGCGATGCATGCCGTGAGCCCGACGGATGACAAAAACGTGGTCTGTCCGCAATTAATCCTGGCCGAAACCGGAGCTGTCGTCCGCCAGATACTCGTCTTCTTCGGGATTGTTTTTGCGGTTCAGTAATTTGTTGCGGTGCGGAAATCGACCGAAGCGGTCGATGATGTCGGCATGGAGATCGGCAAATTGGGAAATGGTCTCGAACGTCTCTTTGTAGGTCGCTGATACCGACCCGGCAAGGCGTTCGTATATTTTTCGGGATTTTGCCTGCACCTTGCGTGACTCGGCATGTTGCAGGGGCATGTAGAAAAATACCCGCTGTATGGATGCCAGGCCCCTGTCCGTTTTCTCCATTGCTCCTTCGACACAGAGCTTCAAGGCAGCTTTATCCATCTCGAACGCTTTGGCAGTGCCGCGATAGATATTCCGCCGGAATTGGTCGAGCAGCAGGATGAGGGCCAGCCGACCCCTGGGCTCGTGGGCCCAGTGGTTGAGCTCACCGGCTGATGCTCTGTCTACGTCCCCTGCAAACTCCCTTTCAATCTCGTGATCGAATACGGGGTCCTCGCCAAACCAGATATCCATGCGCCCGTCGATCTGTGGGGCGCTGAGTTCATGCTCCCTGAACCAAAAGGACAGGATTGCATCCATGCGGATCTGGTCATCGTCAGTGATCGTCGCGTCCATGCTTTCGCTCAATAATTTTACTGCCATATCACACCGCCAATAATGAGGGTCACATCCATGATCGGGAGCTTCGATTCGATCTGCGAACCAAGTCACAGAATTGGGCGAGTCCATCCGCTCATAGTGTGTTTTAGCATTATATTTCGGGAAGCTCTATTTAATTGTTCGATCCCGGCAAGGCAGGCTCTATGCGATTGATTACGGCATGCATGATCTGCGCGTTGCTCACCGCCTGCGGGCGCCCGTCTGCCGGGCCCGAAGAGGCGCTCCGTCAGTGGATCGCCGACGCAGAAAGCGCCGCCGAGGATCTGGACCGTCGAAGCCTGATCGCAACGATCTCGGAGAATTATGCAGATGCCAGGGGCAATGACCGGGATGCAATCGACAAGCTTCTGCGTTTCTATTTTCTGCGCCAGAAGGCAGTTGTGCTGGTCATGAAAATCGACGAAATGACGATCACCGACGGCACAGCTGCCGAAATCTTGCTTACAGTCGCCGGCATCGGAACGACAAGCCGCGCGCTCGGCGTCAATGCCGACGCCTACCGATTTTCTCTGGAGCTGGAGATGGACGAAGACGAATGGATGCTCATCGGTGCTCGGTGGGGAGAAGTAGGACAGAAGCTTCATTGAGCATCGCAAGGCGGGAGTAGTTATGAACAGTCGAAGCTTTGGATTAAGAACCGCATCGCTTGTAGCCATTGTTGCGATGTCTGGCTGTGCCGGAATGGATGCAGTGATCAGCTCTCCCTCCGTCAGGCTCACGAGCGTCGAGGTAACGGACGTCGACTTTCACCGGCAAACTTTCCTGCTTGGCTTCGATGTCAGCAACCCGAATCCGTTTCCGCTACCGATCAAGTCGGTACGATATCGCATTCGGCTCGGAGAGCAGCGATTCGCCAGCGGGGAGACGCGGGGGAATTTCACCGTACCGTCGGATGGTAACGGCGAATTCATGATCAGTGTGGAATTGGATCTGCTGAGAACGACTTCACAACTCTCGTCACTCATTGGGACCGGCATACACGGAAACA